>CAYPCK010000045.1:0-10045 GCA_964409185.1 uncultured Anaerolinea sp.
CGAACCGGCAAACGTCGCACTCGTTGCTGATAAAATTGCAGAAATCCATCGGAAAACACGCGAAGCGATCGCCGAGGCGACCACCGCGAACGCCAGCCGCTTGTTCGGATGGGAGGCAAACGCTTGAGCACAACCACTTTTTTCACATCGGTGCAAGACCAACTCCAATTCGTCGAACAGCGGATGCGCGACCAGGCTGGCGATGAACAACATCCCGACTTGAAATCCGCGCTCGAGCATTTGCTCTCCGCCGGCGGAAAGCGCATCCGACCCACGTTGGGCTTGCTCGTCGGAAACATGCTTGGCGCGCCCGAAGAGAAACTGGTCACCCTCGGCGCTTCGGTGGAGTTGCTCCACACCGCCACTCTCGTCCACGATGACCTGATCGACGGCGCGTTGCTTCGCCGCGGCATGCCGACGTTGAACGCTCGCTGGTCTCCCGCCGCAACCGTGTTGACCGGCGACTTCCTCTTCTCGCGCGCCGCCAAACTCGCCGCCGAGACGGACTACCTCCCCCTGATGAAACTCTTTGCCGAAACGCTCAGCACCATTGTCAACGGCGAGCTCACCCAGATGTTCTCGTCGCACGGCGTCATCAACCGCGATAATTATTACAACCGCATTTATGCCAAGACCGCGTCGCTGTTCGAGATGTCCGCTTTGGCGGCAGCGATGGTCGCCACGGACGATGATGAGACCCGCTCGGCGATGAAGGCGTTCGGCTACGAGGTAGGCATGGCATTTCAGATCGTGGACGACATCCTTGATTTCACCGGCGACCAATCCACGGTCGGCAAACCGATCGGCTCCGACCTGCTGAACGGTCTCGTCACCCTGCCCGCGATTTATTTCGCAGAGGCGAATCCATATAACAAGGATGTGCAGGCACTGCCCGAGGGTGGATGGAAAGATACCGCGCGCGTGCAGCGTCTGGTGGATGCGATTCGCCAGAGCCGGGCGATCGGCCAGGCGATGGATGAAGCGCGGAGCGCGGTCGGGCGGGCGCTCGGCTCACTGGAGGTGGCGCCAGCCTCCCCGGAGAAAGACGCGCTGGACGATTTGGCGAAGTTCATCGTAGATAGAAAAATTTAGATATGGAGTCAGCCAGCTTGCTGGCGTATCACGGGAGCAAGCTCCCTGACTCCAAAACCTCCGCCATGTCCAACCCCCGCAAACCATTCCGAATCAATGTCGGCTTTATCGTTCATGAAGAGATCGGCTACAGCCACGAGATGCCGTTCGAGTTCGAGCGAGTCAAACTCGATGATTTCGAAGTGGCAAACCTCGCTGGCTCGGTTCACATCGGCCGCACGCCACAAGGCTTGATCGTGCAGGGAAATTTTTCCGGCGAGACCACCCTGCAATGCGTTCGCTGCCTGAAGGATTTCGCCCACCCGCTCACGTGGAGTTTTGCCGAACTGTACGCGTTCGACAAGGACTCTGCCAGCGAGACCGGCGTTTTGCTCCCCGAGGATCGGCAAATCGACCTCGCGCCGATGTTGCGCGAATATGCCTTGCTGGAGGTGCCCATCAACCCGATCCACGACGCGGAGTGCAAAGGGCTGTGCATCGAATGCGGGCAGGATTTGAACCTCGAGGATTGCGGGCATAACCAGCATCCGGATGATTCGCCGTTTTCTGTTTTAAAGAAATTGTTGTAGTAAAATAACGACCATGAATGCAAACCCCGCACGCCTCCCGGTGACAATGACCATGGCCATGCGAATGGAGTCTTTGAATCGCGCCTGGATCGCACGTTAGTTTGTTATTCCTGTCAATAACGGGCTGTCCAGCAATACGGACAGCCTTTTTGTTTGAATGACCAGTGTCATTGCGAGCCCGAAGGGCGAAGCAATCTCCAACACGGTGACGGAGATTGCTTCGCTCGCTGACACTCGCTCGCAATGACGGATAGTCTTGGAGGTACAAATGCCTGAAAATATCTTGATCGCCATTGCCTGGCCCTATGCCAATGCCGAGATCCACGTCGGCAACATCACCGGCTCACACCTGCCCGGTGACATCGTTGCGCGCTACCATCGTTTGAAGGGAAACGAAGTGTTGATGGTCAGCGGCACCGATTCGCACGGCACACCGGTTACGCTCGCCGCGGACAAAGAGGGCAAACCCGTCGAGGAGGTGTATAAAAAATATCACGACGGATTCCTCGAACTCTTCAAGGGCTGGGGGATCACGTACGACCTGTTCACGACCACGCACACCGAGAATCATTTCAAGGTGTCGCAGTCCATTTTTCTCGCATTGCAACAGAACGGATTTATGTTCAAACAGACCTCGAAGCAGTGGTACTCCCCCTCCGCAAAACGCTTCCTCCCCGACCGCTACGTCGAGGGGACGTGTTATATCTGCGGCTTCGAGGGCGCGCGCTCCGATCAATGCGACAACTGCGGCAACGTGCTCGAACCCGAGAGGTTGCTCAACCCGCGTTCACGCGAAGGCGGAGCTCTCGAACTTCGAGACACCGAACATTTTTACCTCGACCTTTCTAAACTCGAACCCGACGTGAAAAATTTCCTCAAGGAACGCGCCGACCACATGCGCGATACCGTGCTCGGCGAATCGCTTGGCAAGATCGAAGCCGAAGGACTCAAGCCGCGCCCGATCACGCGCGACCTCGATTGGGGCATCCCTGTCCCTGTAGAAGGCTGGGAGGGCAAATGCCTGTACGTGTGGTTCGAGGCGGTCATCGGCTACCTCTCCGCGCCGATCGAGTGGAATCAACTCGCACAGGGGAGCGAAGCGTGGCGCGAGTGGTGGGTCAACCCGAACGCGCGTCAATATCATTTCATCGGCAAAGATAATATCTTCTTCCACACGTCGCTGTGGCCCGCGCAACTCATGGGCGCAGGCAAGGCTTTCGGACAGATTTTTTCGGAAGAAGATTATTCCCTCACTTTGCCGTTCGATGTGCCCGCGAATCAATTTATGAATCTCGAAGGTAAAAAGATCAGCGGCTCGCGCAACTGGGCGGTGTGGGGACGCGACGCATTGACGCGCTACGACCCCGACGCGCTCCGCTATTACCTCACCGTCAACATGCCTGAGAACAAGGACAGCGATTGGGATTGGGCGGAGTTCGTCGCGCGCAACAACAACGAACTGGTGGCGACGTGGGGCAACCTGGCAAACCGCGTGCTGGCGTTCTGCTACAAACATTGGGATGGACACGTCCCCGACGTTGACCCCGCCTCGCTTCGGGACTCCGATTTGAGCCTGCTCAACACCATCGAAAACGGATTCGCCCTCGTGGGCAGGGAATACGAAGCCGTGCGCCTGCGATCCGCGCTGGGCGAGGCATTGAAGCTAGCCACCGCCGTGAATCAATACCTCGATGTCAACGCACCGTGGTCCGCCGTGAAGACCGACAAAGATGGCGCGGCGAAAACGATCTACACCGCGCTCAAAGCAATCGACTCGTTGAAAATACTCTTCGCGCCTGTTCTGCCGTTCACCTCACAGCGGTTGCATGAATTCTTCAGTTATAAAACTCCGCTGTTCGGCGAACAATACACCGAGACCGTGAAAGATTCGCTTGGGGAGCATACGGTGTTGAGGTATCGCCCCGTGGGGCGGGATACCATCCCGCCCCACGAATGGAAACCCAGCGAATTGAAGCCGGGGCAGAAGTTGAATCAGCCGGGTCCGCTGTTCAAGAAGTTGGAGGACAGCGTGATCGAGGAGGAGCGGGCGAGGTTGGGGAGGTAAGAGCAAATAATCGGATGTCCCAAGGGCATCCGATTATTTTCAATTCTCCAGTAGGGTGCGTCACCAATTTCCATAAATTACAATCGTCCTAACTTTGAAACGAGGAGAAACCCATGGCAACTGTAACGGCTGAAATTCAAGTCAACGCATCCCCAAAAACGGCGTATCGCGCGTTTTCCAATTCCACGTCATTGCGCGAGTGGCTGTGCGATGTGGCGACCGTCGAACCGCACCCGCAGGGACGCATGTACCTATGGTGGCGCGGCGACTTTTACTCCAGCGGGCATTACCTCGAACTGGAGGAAAACAAGCGCGTGAAATTCCGCTGGTTCGCCAACATTGATCCTGCCCCCACCGAGGTGACGATCAACTTCACCGGGAAGGATGGCGGCACGCTTGTAAAGTTGGATCATGAAATCCCAGACGACGATTCGTGGAAGAAGATGGGCGAAACTTTCCGCGAAAATTGGGTGGAGAGTTTCGAGAATCTCAAGTCCGTGCTGGAGACAGGGATTGACTTGCGCATCGCGAACCGTCCCATGCTGGGGATCGCGCCGGGCGATTTCACCGAAGAACAGGCGACCATGCTCGGCGTCCCTGTGCGGGAGGGGATTCGACTCGACGGGTTGGTATCAGGCATGGGGGCGGAAAGAGCCGGTCTGCAAAAGGATGATGTGCTTGTCGAAATGAACGGTCGTCCAGTCAAGAACGACGCGAGCAGTCTTCCGAATGCAATTGCGGGCAAAAAAGGCGGCGATAAGATCGAAGTCATTTTTTATCGCGCAGCCGAAAAGAAAACGGTCACGATGGAGTTGAGCAAACGCCCGATGCCGGAGGTCCCGTTCGATGCGCCCGAGTTGGAGAAACGCGCCCGCGCAATTTACGAACCCGCCCTTGCAGAACTGGAAAAGCTCTTTGAAGGCGTCAGCGACGCGCAAGCCATGCGACGCCCGGAGCCCAACGAGTGGAGCGCGCTTGAAACCGTCGCCCACTTGATCCATCAGGAACGCTTCAACGTGATCTTTCTCGCCAGCCTGATCGACGGGTACGAATCGGTCGCCGATGGATTTGGCACGAACGTGAACGCATACGTGCAGGCGACGGTGAAGGCAAACCCCTCGGTGGCGCTCATGCTATCGGCTCTCCACCGCGCGGTTGAGGAGGTGCTGGCGATGACCGCCCTCATCCCCGACGATTTCGCGCAAAACAATCGCGCCAGTTTTTATCGGTTTGGGTTTGGCTTGCTCCAGCCGAATTTCCACATCACGGGCCACGCCGAGCAGATAAAAGAAGCGCTGGCATCCGCCTCAAAATAGACTGCTTTTCGCCTCCTTCAACCCATCAAGCGGCTCCGGCTTGGTGGGTTTTTTCGCGTCCCGGGCGGCTTCCCCCCCTGTAACCTTTTCACAGTAACCAAAAGTAACAGACTCGATAAGGAGACGTCATGCAGGCATGCTTACAGCCTTGAAAGGTATAGGTAATAAGATGAAAACCACCAACCCCCGCTTGATTTGGTCTGTTTTTCTCATTTTGACCGTAATTGTTAACTTACTAAATGTCAATGTCGCCCTGGCGGACGACACCACCCCACCCCCTCCACCCACCGAAGAGCCGACCGAGCCGCCCGTCGAAGCGACCGAGGAGCCTGTTGCCACGCCGTTCCCTGAGGCAACGCCTACCGCAGAGCCGACTGCCGAGGAGACCGCCACAACCGAGGAATCGCAGGTATTCGAATTGGTCGCCGACCTCCCCGAAAACACCGATGTTGTCATCCTCGACGAGAATGGCAACCCGCTTCCATTGGCTAGCACGGAAGCCGCGACCATACTGGTGGAGGCAGACCCGATCTGGTGCCCAGCCTCTCAAACCACACCCACCCCCGGTGCGAACGGCTGTACGACCAATCAGACCATCACAAGCCTGCTCACGCTGATGCGAACCAATGCGGGTGGAACATTCTCGCAAAACGGCGTAATTTATCTCGAACGACCGGGCGGCGCGGGTTTTACCACTCCGCTCATTCTGGATAACAGCGGCGCCAGCCTAGGCGCATCCTTTGCCTCCATCAGCACATTCAACCTGACCGTCCAGGGCGGCTGGAACGGGAGCAATCCCGGTTCGATCACCGGCGATACGAATTTTGGCACAAGCGGACCAAACCAGGGGTTTGTCCGAATCGGTTCCGCCGCAAACCCGTGGACCGGCAACATCACCCTGGCGGACATCACCGTCAACGACAACAATAGCGCATCGAACCCGAGTGTGGCTGTGTACACCAACGGCGGCTCGGTCACGATGAACGATGTGGACGTGGATAACGCGGACAACTCGGAAAGCATCCGCGTGGTCACCACTTCCGGCAATGTCACCCTGAACAATGTGGACATCAGCGATGCTGACGACGCCCACGGGATCAACATCACCACCACGAGCGGAACAGTCAACATCAACAACTCTAGCGTGGACAATCACGATGACGGCAACGCGATCAATGTAGCATCCAACAGCGGGAACGTGAATCTGACCAACGTGGATGTGGACGACAGCGGCGGCGGCAACGCGGTGAACGTCACCACTACCAGCGGGAACATTTCCCTCTCGGATACGGATGTTACCAACCAGCGAGATGGCTACACCGGCAACCTGGTTACAACCAGCGGAAACATTAATATTTCCAATGGCAGCACATTTGACGGCGACAACACCGGCGGCGATACCAACCAGGGATTCGTCGCAACCACAACCACAGGCACGATCACTATATCGAACACCACCTTTAACGACGCGTACGGCGCTGGAACCGGGACGAATTACAACGGCGCAACCCTCAGCGCGCCCATCGTCACCTTGAACAGCGTAACCGCCAGCAACAACGACCTGAACGGCATTGCCATCTCAAATGTCAATCAGGTGACTTTGAACAATGTGATCGCCTACAACAACGGCACGGACATCCCCGGCGGCACCGGCGGAGGCGCGTTCTCGAACGATGTTGGTTCGGGCATTCGCATCAACGGCAATGCCGGGTCGTTTGTTTCGATCCTCGATGGCGCCTATTTTTCAAATCAACGTTACGGCATTGAGGTGTTCGGCACCTCCGTATTCATCGGCTCAGCCATTGACCTGTGCCAGACGTCCATCGCGAGCGGCGGATGCATGAACACCACCGCCATCACAGATACTTCCGCGCCGGTCATCGCCCTCGTCAGCCGCACGCCCGCCAATGGATTCGGCTGGAACAACACCGACGTGACCGTCGTTTGGTCATGCACTGACACGCAGTCTGGCGTCGTCTCAGCGACCATTACGCAAACCGTCACAACCGAGGGAACAAATCAATCCGTCACCGGAACGTGCGCCAACCGCGCCGGGTTGACCGCCTCCAATACACAGACCGGTATCAACATCGACAAAACCGCCCCGACGATCACATTCTCGAGCCGCCTGCCCGCCGCGAACGTCAACGGATGGAACAGCACCGACGTCACCGTGACATGGTCGTGCACCAACTCCCTGTCGCCCATCGTCAGCGGCACGATCACACAAACATTGACTGCCGAAGGCGCGGGGCAATCCGCCACCGGCACCTGCCAGGATCAAGCAGGCAACACTGCTTCGAATACGCAATCCGGCATCAACATCGACAAGACCGCTCCGACGGGTGTCGCGCTGGTTCCCTCCGGCACGCTGGGAACGAATGGCTGGTATGTCAGCGATGTGACGATCACGACCACGGGAACTGAATCGGTCAGCGGACCTGCCACATGCACCGGCGTGCAAAGCCTGACAACCGACACCGCCGGCGCAACGTTCAACGGCTCGTGCACGAACCTCGCAGGATTAACCGCAAACGCCGCGCCTCTCACCCTGATGCGCGACGCAACCGACCCGATCATCACCTTCCTGAATCGAACCCCTGCCAATGGCAACGGGTGGAACAACACCGATGTGACGCTCAACTGGTCGTGCACTGATGCCATGTCCGGTCCGGTGAATGGAACGATCACGCAGACCGTCACCACCGAAGGCGCGAATCAATCCTCCACCGCCGACTGTTTCGATAACGCCGGCAATTCGGTGTCAGACACCCAAAGCGGGATAAACATTGACAAAACCGCACCAGGGATACTGGCGGGAAGATCGCCCGCCGCCAATGCGAACGGCTGGAACAACACCGATGTCACCGTCACCTTCAACGGCACCGATGGGTTATCCGGTATCGCATCCTGCACCGCGCCGGTCACGTTAAACGCGGAAGGCGCCGGGCAATCCGTTTCCGGCACATGCGCCGACAATGCCGGGAATGCAAGCAACGCGACCGTCAACAACATCAACATTGACAAAACCGCGCCAACGGCGAACGCCACCGCATTGCCCGCGCCGAACGCGAACGGTTGGAACAACACCAGCGTCACCGTCAGTTTTACAGGCGCCGATGCGTTATCCGGAATTGAATCCTGCACCGCCGATGCGGTTCTGAACACGGAAGGCGCGGGACAATCCGCCAGTGGCACCTGCACCGACCTGGCAGGCAACGTGAGCGCTCTCGCCACAGCCAGCGGCATCAACATTGACCTGACCCAGCCGACTCTAAACCTGCCCGCGAACATCATCGTAGAAGCGACAGGAGCCTCCGGCGCTGTAGTTAATTATTCCGCGTCCACAAGCGATAACCTCGACCCGTCCCCGGCGTTCGGATGCACGCAAGCCTCGGGCGCCACCTTCCCGATCGGCGTCACAACCGTGACATGCACCTCAACCGACCAAGCCGATAACTCGAACAGCGGCAGTTTCACGGTGACCGTGCAAGACACCACCGCGCCGACGTTGACACTCCCCGCCGATATGACGATCGAAGCGACCGGTTCCGCCGGCGCCACGGTGAACTTCACCGCCTCCGCCATTGACATTGTGGATGGTCCACTCCCCGTGACGTGCGTTCCGCCCTCCGGCAGTACCTTCGGAATCACCACCACGACCGTAAACTGTTCCGTCTCCGACTCGCGCGGCAACACCTCCAGCGGCAGCTTCAACGTGACCGTGCAGGATACGACGCCCCCGGCAATTGACCCGATGGGCAATATCAGCATCCTCACCACAAACCGACTCGGCGTGCGCGTGTACTACACCGCCCCGGCGACCAACGACATCGTGGACGGGGCGGGAGTTGCCACTTGTGTTCCGCCATCGGGAAGCGCCTTCCCGCTCGACACCACCACGGTGACTTGCACGGCGACAGACAGCCACGGCAACACCTCCTTCATCACCTTCTTGATCTACATTGATTACGACCCGGCTCCTCCACTGGAAACAAACTCGGGCAGCGGCGCTTTCATCCTCGTCACCGGCGGAACTCCGTTCGACCTGGATTGCGCCACAAACGCGAACTTCTTTGGGATCACGATCAAGTTCTACAACCTGTGCGATTACCAGGCAGTGATCAACAACGTAGATGAAGACGCGCTTCCCGCGGCGCTTCCGAACGGATACACCCTCGTCAAAGGCCTCGATGTGCAAATCCTCGACGATGGCAAATTAGTCAAGCCGCTTCCTAGGAACACCGGCATCCAGATGGGCTTCCCCCTCCCTGTGAGCGATGCGGCGCAATACACCGTTCTGCACTGGAACGGCGGACAATGGGAAGAAATCGTTCAGCCCTTGAGCGATGCCGCCATAGATAACGCGCTGGCAACCGATGGAATGGTCGAACTTTACCTGCTGACCTCCTCCAACAACAGCGCGACACAGGTACTCACCACCGAACTGACCGGCATCTTTATCCTCGTCGAAAAATAAGGCTGAAAGAGAGATACAATCGAGGGACGGCAATTGCCGTCCCTCGAATTTTTTAACAGCACAAGGAGAACGCCATGCTCCGACTCATCACCCACATCTATCCGCTATTCATCCTGCTCCTCAGCGCGTGCGGCGCCACCCCCGCCGCAACCGACCTGCCTTCTCCCACAGCGACAACCAACCCGTGTAATCCGGAGGTGATCAGCGAAACCGTCAAACCCATCAACGACCTGATGCGCGAATTCGACGATGCCTCGGCGCTGGCATCCAACCTGCCGCTGGAGCAACTCCCCGAAGCCATCTCCAACCTGCAACGGATCCGCCGCCTCGCGCAGGATATCACGCCGGCGGATTGCCTCGTCACTCTGCAAGGGTATGAACTCGCCCACATGAATGCAGTCATTGATACATTGCTTGCCTTCGTCAGCGGCGCAGACACCGCCACTCTCAGCCAGGGATTAAACCTGGCGCGCGAACAACACGACTTATATTCGATGGAACTGGCGCGCGTCCTCGGTGTCAC
>CAYPCK010000046.1:0-10019 GCA_964409185.1 uncultured Anaerolinea sp.
TATTCATTGTGAATCGGCTTTGTACCGGCTTCGCCTACTGACAGAATAAATATGAGCGGACGCCGTAGGGTCCGCTCATATTTATCACTGATTACTGATCACTTCCGCACTGGCTACGTATACGCCATTTCCCTCACGCGCTGCTTCTTCATCTTCTTCAGCAACTTTGCGGCAATCATGTTGTCGCGCCGGTTCTGCGCCGAGCGGATGATCAACTTCATGAATTTATGATGGTTGTACGTCTTGTCGTTGAGGAGCGAGAAATCGGCGGAGCCGGGTTCCTCGGGGGCATAGAAGATACCGCAATTGGGGTTGATCTCCAGCATGTAGAGCGTGCCGTCCGAAGCCATGCGGTAGTCGCAACGGGCATAGCCGTTCCCTTGCATTGCTTTGAACAGCCGCGCCGTTTGTTCACGCAAGGTTTTCTCAATTTTCTTGTCGTTCACCGGCGCAACGGACATCTTCTCATAATCCACCCACTTCATGTCGTAATGCTTGAACGATTCGCCTTCGGGGAAGATGAACTCGACCGGCTTGAAGGTGATCGGGTCGTTGGGGTTATCGGGGTTTTCCGCGATGAGACAGGTGAACTCGCGTCCTTCGATGAACTCTTCCAACAGCGCGCGACCGAACTGTTCGATCTCGCGTCCCACCTGGACTTTCAGCTGGTCCACGTTCTCGCAGCGTGAATCGCGCGTGATGCCGACGCTCGCGTAGCCGTGCGGCGGTTTGACCAGCACCGGGAAGCGCAACCGCTTGGCGACGCGTTCCACATCTTCGACGCGGTCCACCATCACCCAATTCGGCGCAGGGACGTTTGCCTTCTTGGCGTAGGCTTTCATTTCCTGCCGGGAGGGGTCGAAGAATTTCGAATCGGCGCCGGTGAATGCCGCGCCGAGTTTTTCCATGATGGTTACGAGTCCGATTCCCGAAAGTGGATCGTCGGGTGTGCCGTCCACAAGATTCACAAACACATCCACGCCTTCGTTCATCAGATCGCGGATCTGTTTTTCAACACCCTTCGGGTGCATCGGATGATGTTTCCATTTGAATCCGTTCATGTGCGGGGATGGATCGTACGGCTTGTCGTTCGGATCATCCGGTATGCTTGATAACACACAGAGATACATGTCGAGTCCTTTTCCTTTGCGATCAATCAAGATGATTTACCTTTGGTTCTGGCGTACTCTTGATTGTGTTATACGTTTCCTCATTGTTTTATTTGTTCATGGATGGTTGATTCAAATTTAATTCCTTGAATTGCATGATGATCAACGATAACCGCATAGATTGTATATCTATTATTCGATTTATGTAAAGGGTTTTCGAGCGTGAAATTGTTTAAAATATTGTAAGTAATTCATCATGTTTCAACATATAAAAACATTGATGAATAACAAAAAATGATGTAATATTTATTTCTGCCCACAACATGCATGATTGAAATGGAAAACGCAAAGCAAATCGCTTTGCGTTTTCGTTATATCGTCAGGCGCTCTGATCTCTTCATTGTGAATGATGCGCAGGCTTTCTTGTTATGATGACGAACCCACTCTCTTCGACAATAAAATATCTGGCTTGCCGACGCCGTTGGCATCCGGCACAATACCAGTGATGATATAGCCCATCTTCTGGTAGAACTCGAACGGGTGTCCCTTTAAGTTGCGGATGTGTCGAATCTTTTCCCACGTATCTTTATACAAATCAACATTCGATAAAGAAGTCATGTTATCTTCATCATCCGTACCGAGCGTGATCGTAAGCCCGCCACGCAAACGGACTTGTTCCTCGAGATCAAGCACGAGCGCGCGACCGATGCCTTTTCCTTGCAGATTGGGTTGGATCGCGAGCGGATGCAATTCCCATACATGACCGTCATATTGTGGAATGCCGCCGATGATACCGAGAAGGTTTCCATCGTCGTCCACTGCCCCGCGAATGATGCGCTCCATGCCGAACATCTCGCGTATTTCCTCTTGTCCATCTTGCAGTGTGGGCCAAGCCTCGGGCCAATGCTCTCGGAAGGCATCTACCAAAAGTTGCGCGGCTTGCCGGATCAGTTTTTCGTCTGTGGGTGAGAGGGTGATGATTTGCATGTTTACAGTATTCTCCACCGAGATCGCATTTTACCGTCAACGGTTAATGGTCGTTCTACTTCCAAAACCGCGGAAGATATTCTTTGTAACTCGATAAATATTCATCCAGTATTTTCTTTGCAATATCAATATCTGTAATCACGGGGTCGAGTAAAAGACATTGCAACGCCTTCTCGCGCGAGCCTTCCACGGCGGCATCCACGCAGAGTTGTGCAACGGTGATCTCCCGCCGCAATAGTTCCGCAATCGGTTCCGGCAGCGCGCCCACGTGAACGGGGTGAATCCCTGCGCCATTCACTTGTACCGGTGTTTCGACGATGGCGCCAGGCGGCAGGTTGGAAATTTGCCCTGCGTTTGGCAGATTCGCCGCGAGGTGATAATGATTCCCTGCGCCTGCGATGTTTTCGATCATTTCCAACGCGCCTTCGCTGTCGGTATCCAGCAAGCCTTCGATGGTGGCGTCTCCGTTTGCCATTTCATTCAGGTGATGCAGTTGAAAGCCTCGAATTGCTTCGAACAGATCCCAATCGTAGAGGCGGATGTTGTATCTCTCCCACGGTTTGGTTTGCGGATCGCTCATCCATGGGAGGTATTCGCACAAGTGCGTATCGCCGGGAACGGGGAACAAACCGAAGGCGGAGAACATGTCTCTCGTCAGCGGCTCAAACTTCCCGTCCAGTTCGAAGAAGCGTTTGCGAAAGAGCGGATATAAATCCTCGCCGGTGCGGCGATCCGAAATGGACAATATCCATGTGAAGTGATTCAATCCCGCCGCGCGGATGTCCACCAGCGGGACGATCTGTTCGCGCACGCGATGCTGGTGCAGATGTTGATCTACTGCCGCGTGAACGCCAGTGAGCCCATCGGGAACTTCGATGTCGAGATCGTTTGCCAATGCAACACCGACCATTACATAGCCCGCGTAAATTTGATGGCACAAACCGACGGCTTTGATTTTGCTGTAACGATTGACCGCGTCGCAAATGCGAATCATCGGGTTCGTAAAATTGACGAACCATGCGTTGGGGCAAGCCTGTTCCATATCATGCGCGATCTGCATGACCGGACCGAGGTTGCGCGCCGCGTGCGCGAAGCCGCCGGGTCCGCCATTTTCCGCGTACGGTTGGCGCACGCCGTATTTAATTGGGATTTCAAAATCCTGTTTCCACAAATTTTCGCGCGCGCCTCCTTCGATGGCGTTGACGACAAAGCGGGAATCTTCGAGCGCGTCAACGTGATGGGTATGCGATGTGATGATGAACCCCGCCTCCCACTCGATGTTGAGCCTGTTTGCCAGACGATGGACGATATCCAAACTGTCGGCGTTTCGATCGACGAGGGCAAGCGTGGAGCCGCGCAACTTTTTCGAGCGCAGGATGGCGGAGAGGGTATTCTCGCCGAACGACGCCGAACCCGCGCCGATGACGGTGATCTTGGTGGGGAGGGTCATTTCGATGCTCCGGTCTTCATGGTGGATTGAACGCATTATAATTTGAGTATTCCTGCCTGAAGGTTCCCAAACAGGAAAGAGAGTGTCTAAAAGAATGGGCTAAATCTTTCCTGGCCACAGAGGACACTGAGTCCTCTGAGAAAAATCTCATCACGCTTTGTCTACGCCCACAAAAATAGACATTCCCACAGGAAAACTCGGTTGAACCCACACACCCTGCCTGTTTCTGCCGCTGAACAAGAATTTGCCGATGCGGTCCGGCGCGCCGACATTTTGCAGCGCGTCATTGCTTCGATCAGCAGCGGTCTCGCGCTGGAGCCGTTGCTCTCGAATATTTTGGAGAGCGCGATTTCATTGATTCAAGCCACGCACGGAACGATCGGGTTGGTCGTGCAGCGCGACGATATTCAAGTTGTCCGCACGGTTGCCATGCACAATATGCCGGAAGAGGAAATGGGCGCGGAAATGTCCCCCGGCGTTGGGCTGGCGGGGCACGTCTTGAAGACGGGAAAAACGATCCGCCTCAACCGCTATGGAGATTTGAAACAACCGACCCTGCCGGAACTCGCCAATCATTCGGTGGTGGGCGTGCCGATCCGTTGGGGAGACAAAATGATCGGCTTCTTCGGGCTTGGGAATGAATCGCCCAACCAATTCAGCGAACGCGACGCCGAGACTCTCGAACTCTTCGCCCAGTATGCGGCGATTGCCATCAATAATGCCAATTTGTTCGAAGCCAGCCAGCATGCCCTCGATGAAATGCGCTTGTTGTACGAAACGAGTCAACGCATTGGGCTGTCGGCGGGGGTGGACGAGGTGATCGACGCGTATCTCGACCAGGTGGCGGCGAGCGGGCAGTATGTGTGTACGATTGTGTTATATGAATTCAATTCCGCAGGCGAACGCGCGGCGGTGCGCGTGAAGGGACGTTGGGCGCCGGAAACCGGCTCGCTCCGCATGGACGACCGGCTGCCCTACTCGCGCGATGACCTCGACCCGATTCTCGACGCGGGTGAAACGATCGCCATTGTGGATGTTCGCACCGACCCGCGCGTCCCGGCGGAGTTGCGGAGGATGCAGGAGGAATCGGGCAGGCTGGCGCTGGCAATGATTCCCTTGATGGTCAGGAACCAACGCATCGGCTTGGTGGTGTTGAGTTATCCCGGCGCGCACCGCTGGGACGAGGATCAACTACGTCCATATCGCGCAACGGCGGCGCAACTTGCCATTGCGATTGATCACCGCCTGCAACAGAACCTGCTCAACGACCGCAGTCAACAACTGGCGGTGCTGGAGGAACGTCAACGCCTGGCGCGCGAACTGCACGATTCGGTGACGCAGTTGATCTTCAGCACCACGTTGATCGCGCAGTCCATTGCCCCGGCCTGGAAGCGCGACCCGGGCGAGGGGCAGAAGCGGGTGGACCGCTTGCTGGAGTTGAGTCAGACTGCCCTGCGGGAGATGCGCGCGTTGCTGTTCGAGTTGCGTCCCGCGGAGGAATCGCATCCGAAGGAAATCCCATCCACGCTGACGGGTCAGGAACGCATCCGCCATTACGGATTTTTGCAGGCGTTGCGGTTGCTGGCGCGGGATGTTTCGCACGACGGCATCACGGCGAGCGTGGAGGCAGACGATGCGAATACGAGTTGGGAGGATGCGGCGCTCGCGGAGGGCATGTACCGTATTGTGCAGGAGTCGCTCAACAATGCCGCGAAACATGCGCGGGCAAGCCGCGTCCGAATTCGGTTGAAGACGGACACGCCGAATCAGTTGACCCTGTTTGTAACGGATAACGGCGTTGGGTTCGATTCGACGATGTTGCAAAACGGGTTGGGGATGCGGACGATGCGCGAGCGGGCGGAATCGCTCGGCGGGACGGTGCGCGTCGCTTCTCAGCCCGGGGCTGGCACGACCATTGAAGTGAAGATTCCCCTCAAGGAGAGTAGCGCATGAAACCAATTCGGGTGTTGATCGTGGACGATCATGTGATCGTGCGCGAGGGCTTGCAGATTTTATTGGGCGAGGAGGCGGGCTTCGAGGTGGTCGGCATGGCGGGCGACGGCGAAGCCGCGCTGCCGCTCATCCGCAAGCACAAGCCCGATGTGGTGTTGATGGATTTGGTGATGCCCGGCATGGACGGCATCGAGACCACGCGCCGCGCGCTGGCGCAGGATTCTTCGACGCGCGTGCTGGTGTTGACGACGTTCGCCGACGACCAGCGCGTGCGCGACGCGATCCAGGCGGGGGCGATCGGCTATTTGTTGAAGGATGTGTTGAAACCGGAGTTGTTGAACGCGATCCGTTCCGCGGCGGCGGGCAAGCCCGCGCTGCACCCCGAGGCGCAGCAGTTTTTGATGAAGCAACTCACTGGCGCCGACGCGCCCCTGCATTCGAGTTTGACGGAGCGCGAGTTCAATATTTTGAAGTTGATTGCGGAAGGTAAAAGCAACAAGGAGATCGCGCTAGCCTTACATTTAACGGAAGGGACGGTCAAAGGCTACGTGAGCACGATCTTCGATAAACTAAACGTGCAAGACCGCACCCAAGCCGCGCTCTACGCGGTGAAGCATGGGTTGGTGAAGCAGAAATAAGTGTATTAATCGAAATACGCAATACGAAGTAAAAGGATTGCGTATTTCATACTGCGTAAAGGGAACGTTTATGACGAAGGGTATTGCGTTGTTCTGTAGTAGCCTCGCGCCAGCGCATACTCGCGCACATTTACGACTACTGCGCGAATTATATACCTGACCTTTTACCCATCCCCTCACCCGCACGGGGACGAGCCCCCGTGCTACTCCAACGAAGTTCCGCCGAGGCGGGACTTCGTATTTGTAGCCCGACGTTTTAGAAACTGTTTCTTAAGTCTGTTGTGGCTTCGTTTTGTACACGGATATCACGGACAGCACGGACAAAAACCGCTAATTAATGCTCTTTTCCGTGAGATTCAGCGTAATCCGTGCTGTCCGTGTCGAAAAGTGTAGTTATGAAACGCTCTCTTAACGTCGGGCGGGCTCAACTACCCGGTCTCCTCCTAACTTTCGTCAGTCTCCCTTCCAAACCAATTTCCATCCCTTTCCGCGCCGGGGGCGGTGTGACGATCACGGGCTTTCTTCTATGATTGGGGAGATTCAATGGGCGAATCGCGTCGATTCGCCCGGGCATTGCATCTCGCAATGCCGACCCATTCACGAGGAGAGAAACGTATGCCAACGAAACAACTTAACCCCATCTTTCGCTTCGTCATCGTGGGGATGCTAGCCTTCCTGAGCGCGTGCGGAGGCGGAGCCCAGCCCACCTCCGATGCCCCGCCGCCGCCCGATACCACCACAGGCGGGACGATCGCGAAGAACCCCAGTTATTCCAGTCCCATTGCCATCAGCGACGACGATGCCCTGCTGGTCGTTGCCAACACGTTGAATGGAACCGTCTCGCTGATCAACGTGGCGGGCGATGCCAACGCCAAACTAACCGAAATTCAAACCGGCGACGAGCCGCGGTCAGTCGTCATCACCGCGGACAAGAAATTCGCCTACGTGACGAATCAAGCCAGCGCGACCGTCTCGGTTATTGACCTCGCCTCGCAATCCAAAGTGGCAGACATCCCCGTCGGCGTCGAACCGTACGGTATTGCGCTCACGCCCGATGGCGCGCGCGCCTATGTGGCGAACTCGGCGTCCAACACGGTGTCCATCATTGACACGGCGAGCAGATCCGTTGTCGGCACAATCAACATTCCCGGCGTGCAACCGCGCGGCGTGGCGATCACCAACAACAACGGCGGCGTGGGTCAGCAATTTGTCTACGTCACGCAGTTCCTTTCACAGCCCACCGCCTCCGGCGGACCGGGTCTCGACCAGGGCAGTGAAGGCAAAGTCTTCGTGCTTTCCACAACGGACGATTCGCAAATTCAGGGCGTGATCACGCTTGCCGCGCACGATACCGGTTTCGCGGCAGATCGCACCGCGTTCGGCGGTTCGGACAAAGAGCCGACCTTTGCATATCCGAATCAATTGCAGTCCATCGTGTTGAAGAACGGACGCGGCTATCTGCCGAATGTCGCCGCTTCGCCCGAGGGACCCGTCAAGTTCAATGTGGACACGCAGGCATTCCTCTCGGTGTTCGATGTCGCGGCGAAATCGGAATTGCCCGGCGGCACGATCAACTTGCACGCGGCGGTGAAGGCGCAAACCTTCACGCCGAAACTTTTTGTCGCCAACCCGTGGGCGATCGCCTTCAAACACAACTCCAACGACGGCTATGTCGTTTCGTCCGCGAGCGACGTGCTGGTAAAGATCACACTCGACGGCAACGGAGTGCCGAGCGTGGTTTCTGTGACTGCCGAAGGCGACACGACCAAAGTCGCGCTGATCGAAGTGCACAAGAATCCGCGCGGCATTGTGATCAACAACGCGGACACGCGCGCCTACGTCTACAACTTCATCTCGAAGGACGTTTCGGTGGTGGACTTAACCGCCTCGCCCGAAGTGGAGACGGCTCGCATCCAGTCGGCGGATTTGCCCGCCCCCGGCTCTGACGCCGCCAAATTCCTCGCGGGCAACGAACTCTTCCACACCTCGCGCGGCGAATTCGACGAAGGCGTCGCGGAACGCATGTCGAACGAAGGCTGGCAGGCTTGCTCCAGTTGTCACCCCGATGGTTTGAGCGACGGCGTGGTCTGGGCGTTTGCGTCCGGTCCGCGCAAGAGCGTGCCGTTGAACGGAACATACGCCCTGACCAACCCAACCGGCAACCAGCGTGTGCTGAACTATTCCGCCGTCTTCGATGAACTCGAAGATTTCGAGCTCAACATTCGCGGCGTTTCCGGCGGACAAGGCTTGATCGTTCTCACCGGCACTACAGACCAGGATCCAAACGTCAAGGCGTTTGATCCGCCCAACGCGGGCAGACCACAACTCCACGTGGGAGGATTCGGCGCGTGGGATGCGATCGTCGCCTGGACGCAGTTCAAGACCCCATCGCCGGTCGCCCCGAATCGCGGAGTCGATCCGAACAGCGAATTGGGTCAGCAGATCGCGCTCGGTCGCCAGTTGTTCACGCAGGCGAATTGCCAGGCGTGCCACGGCGGACCGAAGTGGTCAACCCCGCAAGTGGATTACGCGCGCGTTTCGCCGTTCCCTGAGACGGTCACAGTCGGCGCGCCGCCTGAACCACCGGTTGGACAACTTTCGCGCTTCCTGCAAATCGTCGGCACGTTCGACCCGGCGAACCCGCTCGAGAAGAACGCCAACAACGCGCAAGCGCTCGGGCAGTTGGGCTACAACCCGCCGTCGCTGTTGAGCATCTTCGCCTTCCCGCCGTACTTCCACAACGGCTCGTGCCTCACGCTCGCCTGTGTGCTGGAAAACCAAACACATCGTGAAGCCGCCGGCGTGACGGGCATCCTCGACGATCCCGCGGCGCGCGCCGCGCTCGTGCAGTTCCTGCTCTCGATCGACGCCAAGACCGAGCCGATCAATCCGTAATGTTTTCTCTCACCCCTTGCCCCTCTCCCAGCGGGAGAGGGGTTGGGGTGAGGGAGGAGAATGACCATGAAAAAATTCCTCAACACAAAATTCTTTTCTCTCCTGCTGGCAACGAGCCTCATCCTCGCCGCGTGCGGAGGCGCTGAAGCGACCTCCACGCAGCCGCCCGTCGCGACAGAACCTGCCGCGGCAACGCAGCCTCCCGTGCCGGCGGGACCGACGTTCAACATCATCGGCGCGGTCAACCGCGACGCGACGCAAGCCGCGCAAAGCCCCTCGCTTTCACTGGATAACGCGAACAACCTGCTCATCGCCTGGGCTGAAAATTCCTCCGGCGGCGTACGGCAGATCTTTGCTACACGGCTGGTCGGTGAGGATGCGTTCTCCCCGCTCGGCGCGTCTGCCAACATTCACACCAACGTGATCGCCGATTCGCCGAGCATCACCATCGCCGGTGAAAACCGGGATGTGCCATGGATGGCATGGTCCGAGCCCAGCCCCGGCTTCGGGAACGTCTCGCAAATTTTTGCCAGCCGCTTCAGCGCGGATACCGGTCTGTGGCAACAGGCAGGGACCGATCGCGGAGGCGGAGAAGCCAGCCTGAATATCGCGACAGATCGCGCCGCGACTCATCCGTTTATTCTTGGCGGCTCCACGGAACTCGGCACAGCGCCGCTCCCGTGGGTGGCGTGGGAGGAAGTCTCGGATATCAATCCCTCCACCGTGCAGATCTTTGTCGCGCGCGGCGAAAAGGACGATACCGCCATCGGCGGCTTCAAGTGGGTGACCGTCGGTCAGGCGAAATCCACCGGCGAACAAACCCTGAACGTGGATGTTTTCCGCACCTCCGCCCACCCGACCGTGGTCTTCGCCGAAACCGCGAACTCCGTCCCGTGGGTGACGTGGCATGAAAGTGGACGCGATAGACCCAGCCGCATCTTCACCGCGCGCGGCGTGGCAGACGCCAACGCCCCCGGCGGCTTCCGC
>CAYPCK010000047.1:0-5233 GCA_964409185.1 uncultured Anaerolinea sp.
TCGCCGATGTTGTGACCGAACTGCTCTTTGGGGGTGGTGATGCGCGTCTGGGCGTGGATGCGGCGGATATTTTCGCCTTGAACCAATCGGTGCATGCGCTTGAATTTGCCGAGGGGGTCGGATTCCGCACAGCGGACGTCAGACAAACCTCGCTCCGCTTGGGCGAAGGGTTTGCCGGTCAGGCGGTGTTGAAACGGGAAATGATCGTGGTCGAGGATATCACAGTCTTGACAAACCACCCGCTATTTGTGCTGGAGGGCTTTATCCGTTACTACGGCGTGCCCTTGATCGCCAAAGGGGATGTGAAAGGCGTGATGGAAGTGCTGCACCGGGGACCCCTCGATGTAGACCGCGACTGGCTGGACTTCCTCGAATCGCTCGCCGCCCAAGCGGCTCTTGCCATGGACAACGCATCGCTCTTCAGCAGTCTGCAACGCTCGAACCTGGAACTTGGCATCGCCTACGAAGCGACCCTCGAAGGCTGGTCCGCCGCGCTCGACCTGCGCGATAAGGAAACGGAGGGACATACCCAACGAGTCACCAACCTAACCCTGGCGCTCGCCGAAGCGCTGGGCGTCAATGAAAAGGATCGGGTGCAGATTCGCCGCGGAGCGCTCCTGCACGACATTGGAAAAATGGGCATCCCCGATCGCATCCTGCTCAAGCCCGATGTATTGACCGGCGAAGAGTGGGAGATCATGCGCCAGCACCCGGTCTATGCCTACAAATTGCTGTACCCCATCCCACACCTCCGCCCCGCGCTCGATATTCCATATTGCCATCACGAACGCTGGGACGGTTCCGGTTACCCGCGCGGATTGAAAGAGGAAGCCATTCCGCTGGCGGCGCGCATCTTCGCCGTGGCGGATGTGTGGGATGCCCTGTCCTCCGACCGCCCCTATCGCCCGGCGTGGGCAAGGGAGACTGCCTTGAGTTACATCAAATCGCTCTCCGGCGTCCACTTCGACCCGAAAGTAATCGAAGCGTTTTTAAAGTTGATCTGATTACGCCTTCTGCATTTCATCGAAGGCTGATTCGAGTTTGTCCTCCGGCAGGTTTTCCAGCGGCGGCTTGACCGCCCAGCGCGGCAAACCATGCATGCGGTGCATCAACGCCTTTAGAGCAGGAGGAAAGGGAAGATACTTTTCCAGAATATGGCGTTTTCTGGTTGCGCGCTCTTGGGGGGCGGTGGCATCTTTCCCGGCGCCAATCAAATCCCACACCTCGCGCAGATCGGGCGAGATCAAATTGGCGGGCGCCGTGATACACCCGGCGGCGTGATATCCCATGGCAATCTTCAAGTACGAATCGGTGCCGTTCAATACAAGCAGGTCAGAGCCGAATGTTTCGCCGACCACCCGGGCAAACTCCACATCGTGCGAAGAATCCTTGATGCCGGCAAACTGACTCGGGAACGCCTCCTTCAACCGTTGAAGCAGGGGGATGGAAAACCCGATTCCGATCAACGGGGGAATGTGATACCCGATCAGGAATTTATCCGCAGGGACGGCTTTTCGAATCACCTCGCTGAACCACTCGAACAACCCATCGTCGCCTGCCTTGCGGAAATAATACGGCGGCACAACCAGCGCCGCGTCGTATCCGAGATCGAACGCGCGTGTGGTCAACTCTATGGTCTCGGTCAGGCTCGGCGTGCCCGTCCCGGCGATCAGCCGACTGCCCGCCGGTCGATATTCTCTTAACGCGCGCATTACCTCCTCGCGCTCTTTCGAGGAGAACGATGGTCCTTCGCCGGTGGTGCCAAAGAGCACAATGCCGTGACAGCCTCGGGACGCCAGAAAATCCGCCAGGGCTGGAACAGAATCAAGGTCGAGCGTGAAAGCGTCTTTGAGCGGTGTAACCGCCGCGGCGTACACACCGGCGAGGGGGTGGGTGGAGGTCATCGTTGTTTCTTCTCCGGTTTTCGTTTTTTCTTTTTGAGCGGTGTGGGCGGCTCGCCTTCGATCCCGAAAAATTCGCGCGCGGCGGCATCGGGCGGTTGCAAGGGCACGCCTTCCTGTGATGCGAGGTAATGCTGATGATCAAGCACCCAAAGGTAGAGGTCTCCTTCAGTCTTATCGGGAAATTCTTTGATGATGTTCGTTTCCCGTATCACGCGGATGACCGGCAGGTACACATGATCGTACCAGTGATTGACCGCTTCCTCTTCTGATATATCGCGTTTCCAGTCCAGCCCCATAAAGTAGCGATGCACGGCGATATGCTCCAGCATGCGTTCGAACCCGTCGGGGATGGTAACCTTTATGTTCGCCTCGGGCTTGAGACTATCGAGCGAGGTGCGTTCGAGAAAATTGACTTTGTCGTGCAGGATCTCAAGGTCTTCGGGGCGGATATCCGCGGTAATGTTGACCCGCGAGGAACATTCGCGCACATCGGCTTCGATGAATTCCTGCCCCTGTTCGCGCGCGACGGAAACCCGGTGATGCCCGTCCACCACGAAGTAAACCTGCCCAACCTTATACAAAACAACCGGAGGCAGGCTCACATCCTCGTAGAAAGCGCGGTTGACGCTTTGCCAGCGGGTGGAGAGGGTATTGGAGGCGGGGAGGAAGACCCGGTCGAACTCGTGGTAGCGGTTCAGGCTGCCGGCGATCTGGTCGACGCGCACGGTCTGGACGCCGCGGTACATCGGACCGCCGATATGAAGTTTTTCTTTGATGTCGTCGTAGGAGAGCAGGGTCGTTCGATTGCCCGAAAGCGAATCCCAAACGCGGTGAAAGAACGCTTTGAAGCGCGCCCGTTGGAAATCTGCCTGGACGATCTCGTTCAATGGGTTTGCCATGGTTGGTATTAGTGACTCACTTCGATGATCTTGTACGGAAAGATGTTCATGATTCGGGTCAGTCCGCGCGTCGTTTCGGATGGGGAGAGGTTCCTGCGTTGGAAGTGGGTGTGCCCGTGAAAATGGTAGCGGGGCTTTGCCACTTGCAAAAGCCAGTTGATGGCGCGAAGCCCGCGGTGCGCTTGGGTCTCTTCGTCATGGATGCCGTACGGAGGCGAGTGGGTGATCAGGATGTCGAGGGCGCGACCAAACTTCAGCCGGTTGGCGAACAGCCCAGGCAACAGGCGGATTGCTCGAACATACGCCTCTCGTTGACTGTATTGGTTGGTCCCGTCCGGGCGGTAGCGCGCCGACCCGCCGAAGCCGCCGATCAGAAACCGCTTATGGCGAACCAGTTTCAAATCGAGGTTCGAGCCGCCTTCGGCATGGGCGAGGGGCATCCCCATGTGATATTCCGGGTCGTGGTTTCCCGGCACGTAGAACAGGGGCACATTCAGCATGGTGACGAGGTTTTCGAGATAGGTGTAAGGCAGATCGCCGCACCCCAATATGAGTTCCACGCCCTGAAGGTGACCGTTCAAGCACAGGGTATACAAGCGTTCGACGACTTCGTCGCTCACGGCGAGGATCTTCACAGGCGGTATTGTGCCGCAGAATGGGCGAGCGTGCAAGGAAAAAACGACAATCTACGAAATTGAAAGTACATGAGATTGGGTAGTTGTCAAACACCGCATGGCAAACTATAATTTGTCAACCTAGGAGAATCATCCTGGAAACAAGAATATTCCCTGAGTTTTCCGATGATCGGGGTGGGAAGAATTCATCCACTCCCCGTCAACTTCAGGCTGGCGTTACGCTTGCCAACCGTTATTTGATTCAAGAGGTGATCGGCGTGGGCGGCATGGGTTCGGTTTATCGCGCCCGGGATATGCATTTCCCTAACGTGACGAAACTTGTCGCGGTGAAGGAAATGATCAACTCTGCGCCCGACCCGTTGGTCCGGCAGACCATCGTCCAGAACTTTGAACGCGAAGCGAACCTGCTTGCCACGCTCCATCATCCATCGATCCCCCGCATCAACGATTATTTTTCCCTCGATAGCCGTTCCTACCTTGTCCTGGATTTCATCCATGGCAAGGATATGGAAGCGATGATCGCCGACGCGAACGGGTTCCTTCCCGAGGAGCAGGTGCTCGGTTGGGCTGTCGAATTGTGCGATGTGTTGGAGTACCTGCATCGCCATAAACCCGACCCGATCATCTTCCGCGATATGAAGCCCTCAAACGTGATGATCAACAGCACGGGCGATGTGGTGCTGGTGGATTTCGGCATCGCCAAAACGTTTCAAACGGGCATCAAGGGAACCATGATCGGCACAGAGGGATATTCGCCGCCCGAGCAATATCGAGGCGAAGCCACGCCCTCCGCAGATATTTACGCGCTGGGGGCCACCATCCACCACGCCCTGACGCGACGCGACCCGCGCCTCGAACCGCCATTTTCATTTGCGGAGCGCCCGCTTCGGCGGATCAACACCTCGGTCTCGTCCGAATTGGAACTGGTTGTCAACCGCGCGTTGGAATACAACCCCGATAGCCGCTTCCCCTCCGCGGCGGATATGAAGCAGGCGTTGCTGGCGGTGGCAAAAAAGACCGGTGCCCTAGGGCGGATGAAAGCGCCAACCAGCCCTCTTGAGCAGGCTGGCGGGATCAAACCCCTGTGGGTCTTTAAGTGCGAAGATGAAGTGCGCGGCACGCCCACGATTCACCAGGGTGTGTTGTATGTCGGTTCATACGATAACAACCTGTATGCGCTGAGCGCGGCAGACGGCAAATTCCAGTGGAAGTATCCAGCCGATGGGGGGATCGTTTCGCGCCCAGCCTTGTTCGATGGGAACATCTTTATCGGGTCCGAAGACAAGCGCCTTCACGTGGTAAGCGCGCGTTCGGGCAAGGTGGTGTGGACGTATTTCACAGACGGTCCTATCCGGTCGTCGCCCCGCGTTGCCGAAGGACACGTGTTCATCGGCTCCGATGACGGGTATTTGCATGCGATCAATCTGAACTCGGGGAGGGCTTCCTGGAGGTTCGAAGCCGCCGATGCTGTCCGCTCCACTCCGTACGTAATGAACGATCTTGTGTACATCGGGTGTGAGACCGGGGATTACTACGCTGTGGACTATCGCGGCGAGTTGAAGTGGCGTTTTCACGCCAAGCGGGCAATCACCTCCTCCACCGTGGGTTCGACCAACGCGTTGTACTTTACCTCCGTCGACGGAACCTTGTACGCGCTCGACCCCAAGAATGGATGGGCGCTCTGGCGATTCCGCCTCGGCAAGGCATCCATCAGCACGCCCTGCATCATGGACGATCTCGTGTTCGTCGGCGCGGCGGATGGCTTCATCTATGCCGTGGATGCGAGGAACTCAAA
>CAYPCK010000047.1:5243-9995 GCA_964409185.1 uncultured Anaerolinea sp.
TGAATGGGTCGCCGGTGGTCTATAAAGATTCCCTGTATTGCGGTTCTGTGGACGGCAATTTGTACTGCCTCGAATATCGCACGGGGCGCCTGCGTTGGAAGTTCGGCACCCAAGGGGCGATCACGGGGTCGCCGCTGGTGTACGATGATATTGTCTATGTTGGTTCCACCGATCATCAAGTGTACGCCCTGCTTGCATGACAAGGAGTCTTTGTGAATAATTTTTTTGGCTGGTTATTCGGAAAAAAAACACCTCCTGAAAATAAGAACCAGGATGTGACCCAAACCGCGCCTCTCACCGAGGAACAGATCCAGGCGATCGTGAACAACCAGAATCCTCATTTTGACCTGCAACAGTTGATTGCCAGTTGCGGTCAATCAGTGGGCAAGCAGCGCGAACTAAATGAAGATAGTGTGCTGGCGCTCACGACGACCATGGCGGGAAATTCCGGAAACCTCCCCTTCGGGTTGTACATTGTGGCGGATGGGATGGGCGGACATCAATTCGGCGAGGTCGCTAGCAATGCCGCGATTCGCACGGTGGCTGGGCATATCTTGAAAAAGTTTCACCCCTATCTATTTCAGGTCAAGACCGATACGATGGACGAATCGTTTCAGGAGATCATGCTCGAAGCGGTGCGGGATGCACAGCGTTCCATCCAGCGTGAAGCGCCCGGAAGCGGCACCACGCTGACCGCCGCATTGGTGATCGGGCAACAGGTGACAGTCGCTCATGTGGGCGATAGCCGCGCGTATTTTGTTTTCCCGGATGGGCGTATCGAACCCATTACGCGGGACCACTCCCTGGTCAAGCGGTTGGAGGAGTTGGGACATATCACCCCGGAAGAGGCGGTGAATTATCCGCATCGCAATGTGCTGTATCGCGCGTTGGGGCAGGGAGAACTGCTCGACCCCGATATCTTCACCGTCGCGTTTCCCCAGCCCGGCTTTCTGATGATATGCAGTGACGGCTTGTGGGGAGTGGTTGCCGAGCAGGATATAGTCCGGTCGGTGGTAGACGCGCCCAGTTTACAGCGCGCCTGCCAGAACCTGGTATCCGCGGCAAATGCCGCGGGCGGACCGGACAACATCAGCGTTGTTCTTGCCCAGCTTATTGGGTGACCATGCCGGACCATTTGCAGGATTACTATGACATGCTTGGTCTGAACCGGGATGCAACCCCGGAAGAGATCAGGCGCGCCTATTTTGAATCCGCGCAAAAATTACACCCGGATAAAAACAAGGTGGCGGGGGAGACCGAGATTTTTCTAAACGTCAAGCAGGCGTACGAAACCCTTTCCAACTCGACTCGCCGGGCGCAATACGATGCCACCCTGCCTCCGGTGACAGAGGCGCCTTCGCTGCCCTACGAACACAAGGTGATTTACAGTCGTCGCAATCTGGGGAAGTTCGACGAGCCCCAGATGCTCTACCTCATGCTTGACCTGGATGCGCCGGAGGAAACCAGGCGCAATTCCTCTTCGCCTCTCAATGTTGCGCTGGTGATCGACCGTTCCACCTCCATGCAAGGGGTGAAAATGGATACGGTCAAAGCCACTGCCATACAGGTCCTTCGTAACCTGCGGCCGCAGGATATTATGAGCGTTGTCGCCTTCAGCGATCGCGCCGAGGTGGTGATCCCCGCCGCCTATCACCTCGATCGCGCCCGCCTCGAATCGAGAATTCAGATGATCCAGCCCTCCGGCGGGACGGAGATCTACCAGGGGTTGGAAGCCGGCGCGAGGGAGATCATGCGGAGCCTCGACCCCAAACGGGTGAACCACCTGATCCTCCTCACCGATGGGCAGACCTATGGCGACGAACAACAAAGCCTCGCGCTGGCTGAAAAACTCTCCGAACAGGGAGTGGGGATCAGTTGCATGGGCATTGGGAGCGAATGGAACGACATCTTCCTCGACGCCTTATCCACACGCGCCGGGGGGAGCACAAATCATATCGTCGAACCGCGCGATATTAACCGTTTGCTTCTCGAAAAATTCAATGCCCTGATCCAAACGTATGCCGAGGAAGTGGTTCTCGAGTTCAAACCAGTCGAAGGCGTGGAGCTCAGCCGGGTCTTCCGCATCCAGCCTGACCCGGCGCCGGTACCGCTGGAAAACGGGAAAATCCACCTTGGAACAATATTGCAAGATACTTCCACTCGCGTAATTTTTGAGTATATAATCCAGCCAATAGCGGTACAATCGGCTGAGTTGATCTTCATGGAAGCCGCGCTAAAAGTGACCATTGGTTCGCATCCATTTCCGGTGCCGTCGCTGCGGTTGCGTCTGAAAAGACCCGTTTCAGACCCACCCAACCCCGGCGCCCCGCCAGCGGAGATTCAGCAAGCTCTTTCGCGCCTGATGTTGTACCAGATGCAGGAACAGGCGCGCGAGGAACTTAAAAAGGGAAATGTGGAAAAAGCCGCCCGTCACCTTGAACGGCTCGCAACCAACCTGCTTACCCAGGGCGAGCGCAGCCTTGCCCAGACCGTGATGTTCGAAGCGGACTTGATCAAGAAAAATCAAACCCTCTCGGAAGAGGGAAGCAAAAGAATGAAATATGGCACGCGCATGTTATTCCTTGCATCGCCGAAAAAGGAGCTGGTCCAATGATTATTTGTCCAAATTGCCGGCACGAGAACGCCAACGGGTCCATGTTTTGCGCGGAGTGCGGCGAACAACTCGATGGAGTGGAAACCCTCGTCACCCAGGCAATTACCGATGAGCAAATTTCGGAGGATTTGAGAAATCAGACTCCCCGCCCGGAAGTGGATGAGGCACCCGCCAACAGTTGGTTGTCCTTGCATTTAATGGATAGCGGCAAGATCATGCCGCTCGCCTCACGGAACGAATTCACCCTTGGTCGCCTCAGCGAGGGCCAGCCGATCATGCCGGATATAGACCTGACTGCCTACCAGGCGTACGCCTCGGGCGTCTCGCGCCTGCATGCGGTTGTCAAGCGTGATGGAAGCGAAGTGGTCGTGATGGACCTTGGCTCCTCGAACGGGACCTACCTGAACGGGCGCCGCCTCACACCGCATACCGAAGAACGTTTAAGCCATGGTGATATTGTTGCCCTGGGGAAACTGAAAATCCAGATCCTCCTGCGGAACATCTAAAGGTTTTGAAAGAACATGGCATTTTCGGTCATTTTGCACATCCCCGGTGAAGCCTCGGTGCTCGGTGAAGTGGAGGAATTGCCCAAACCGACTGATACGATCATCACGGTCAGCAACCCGCGCCTGCGCGACGGTAAGGATATTCATTACCTCGAGCACAATGTGGTCAAGGTGATCTGGTCGTTGAGTCATGTGATTTTGATCGAAGTGCTGGAAAGCGAAGAAGACGAAAACCTCATTGGTTTTGTGAGAGAGTGACATGCCCGAAGAATTTGACCGTCGTCGCATCCTGGTGGTGGACGATGAAGAGCGAATGGTGCGCTTCATCCGCATGAATTTGGAACACGACGGCTTTCAGGTGGTCGAAGCCTTCAACGGCAAGCAAGCCATCCAAAAACTGCGCGATTCAACCCCCGACCTGATATTGCTCGATGTGATGATGCCTGATATCGATGGGTTTGAAGTGCTGGAGACCATCCGCGAGGGCGGCAACAGCGTGCCGGTGATCATGCTCACCGCCAAAGGCGAAGAGGACGATCGCGTGCGCGGACTGGAACTCGGAGCCGACGATTATATTACCAAGCCTTTCAGCCCGCGCGAAATGGTCAGCCGTGTCAAAGCGGTGATCCGCCGCACCGAGGGCGCGAGCGGTTCGATGCACGACCTGATCGAAGTGGACGACCGCCTCAAGATTGATTTCGACCGCCGCGAGGTGTGGCTTGAAGGCAAACTTGTAAAATTACGCCCAACGGAATACCGCCTGCTCTATCATCTCGTGCAGAACGCCGGCTGGGTGGTGACGCACGATCAGATCCTCGTTAAAGTGTGGGGCTATGAGTATCGCGACGAACCGCATTACGTCCGTTTGTACATTAACTACCTCAGGCAAAAGCTTGAGAAGGACCCCGCTAACCCGAAGTACATTCTCACCGAGCGAGGCGTGGGCTATCGGTTCGTGGATTACAAACGGCAGAAAGTTTGATCCTGAAGTAATGATTTACCCCTGAACTTAAGGAATCACCCACGGATTTCACCAAGGCGCACGAATTTTCGCTCCCGTCTCGTTCAAATTGAAAACCGACCAGATATCCTCTGGTCGGTTTTTGTGTACACTCGTGGCTGATAGATCGAATGATTAAATTCGATGTGAGTCGTCTTTATTCGAGGTTATGGCAATGAGTTATTGATACTGCTGAAGGTATTACCGGTCTTGGGACCAAGGACCTGCACCACGACGATCACCAGGATCGCTACCAAAACAATAATGATGGCATACTCTACAAGACCTTGTCCTTTTTCCGCTGGCGAAAATAGCATGTTGACTTCCTTTCTAATAAATATTATGACGATCCCTGAACCAACGCCAGAGATTTCACCAGTTATGTAATTAGGACGTGACAAACCGAGGATTGTTACAACAAAAAGACCCCGCCGTTCGGCGGGGTCTTTTTGTTATGCTCGAATGAGCGGTTACGGCAGGGAGTTGTTGATGGAGCTGAAGGTGTTGCCGATCTTGGGTCCGAGCAACTGCATGACCGCAATCACGACGATCGCGACGAGAGCGATGATGATCGCGTACTCGACGAGGCCCTGGCCTTTTTCCTTGGGTGCAAACAACATGGTATTATTCCT
>CAYPCK010000048.1:0-9972 GCA_964409185.1 uncultured Anaerolinea sp.
TTTGTTGAGGGTTCGATCCCCTCCGCGCTCACACCAGACCCTCAACAGTTGAGGGTCGTTTTGTTGATGGTCCCCGCAGGGAGGATGGTATTCGACCTCCTCCGCGCTCACTAGAATCCTCTTTGGTGGAGGATTTTTCTTGTTCGATATTTTAAACTTCATCCTCGAACACCCGTGCTATAATCCCAATCAGTCACCTGTCTACTGGTCGCTGGTCTTCTTGTCTGACTGGCAAACTAGCAGACTATCCGACTAGAAGACTACAATGAGTTTCGCCCACCTCCACGTTCATACCGAATATTCCCTGCTCGACGGCTTCTCGAACATCAAGAAGCTTGTCAAGCGTGTGAAGGAATTGGAGATGCCTGCGGTTGCGATCACGGACCACGGCACAATGTTCGGCGTGATGGATTTTTACAAAGCCGCGACGGGGGAAGATATCAAGCCCATCATCGGCGTGGAAGCGTACATGGCGGCGCGGACGATGAACGACCGCGACTCGAAACTGGATCGTCAATCTTCTCATCTACTCCTCCTTGCTGAAAACGAAACAGGTTACAAAAACCTGCTCAAGATTTCCTCCGCCGCGCAACTCGACGGCTTCTATTATTATCCTCGTATCGACCATGACTTTTTAGCCGCGCACTCCGAGGGCATCATCGCCACGTCGGGGTGCATGTCTGCTGAGATTCCGCGTTTGTTGTTGGACGATAAAGCCGAAGAAGCCGTCAAGCGGATGAACTGGTATTACGATGTCTTCGGGCGCGACAACTTCTTCATCGAACTGCAACAGCACAACATCAAAGAGATCACCGACCTCAACAAAAAACTGCTCGAAATGGGGATGAAGTATTCGGCGAAATACGTCGCAACGAACGATGTACATTACATCAACCAGAATGACGCGCGCCTGCAGGATATTTTGCTTGCGATCCAGACGCAGACGGTTCTTTCGGACCCCGAACGGATGCGCATGACCGACGATTCGTACTACCTCCGCGCGCCGGAGGAAATGAGCCGCCTCTTCGCCGAAGTGCCCGAGTCGTTGAGCAACACGCTCCTCATTGCTGAACGCTGCAACGTGGATTTGTCGTTCAAGGGTTATCACCTGCCCGATTTCCCCGTCCCAGAGGGATTCACGGTGGCTAGTTACCTTCGTCACTTGTGTGAGGAGGGGGCGAGGAAACGATATGCTGATCGCGCGACCAGTTCCCATGTCCGAGAGAGAATCGATTATGAATTAAGCGTCGTCGGCAAAATGGGATTCGAGGCGTACTTTCTCATCGTTTGGGATCTGTGCCGTCACGCGCGTGAAAATGGCATCTGGTACAACGCGCGCGGGTCCGCCGCAGGTTCGATTGTCGCGTACGTGTTGGAAATCACGGTTGTTGACCCGCTTCAACACGATCTGTTGTTCGAGCGCTTCCTGAACCCTGGCCGCATCTCGATGCCCGATATTGATTTGGATTTTCGCGATGACCGCCGCGCGGAGATGCTCGAATATTGCACGCGCAAATACGGCAGCGACAAGGTGGCGCAGATCATCACGTTCGGCACCATGGGCACGAAAGCCGCCCTGCGCGATGTGGCGCGTGTGATGGACATCCCGCTGCCCGAAGTGGACCGCGTGGCGAAACTTGTGCCGTTCGTGTCGGGGCGCAACACCACGATGGAAGACGCGATGGCGATTCCTGAATTCAAAAAGATCTATGACGAACAAACGCATCTGCGCGAGTTGATTGACACCGCCGCAAAAATGGAAGGCACGGTCCGCAACGCGGGGACACACGCCGCAGGTGTGGTGATTTCTGACAAACCGATCATCGAATACCTGCCGCTACATCGCCCCACCTCGGGTTCGGAAGAGACGCCGATTAAAACGGTGACGCAGTTCGAAATGGGCATCCTCGATTCGCTAGGCATGTTGAAAGTGGACTTTCTCGGTCTCATCACATTGAGCGTGATGGCAAAAGCGTGCGACTTGATCGAGAAACGTCACGGCGTCAAACTCGATTTGAACAATATCCCGCTTGACGACCCGAAGTCGTTCGAGATCATGGGTGCCGGTCAGACGGCTGGCTTGTTTCAGGTCGAAGGCGGAGGTATGACGCGCTGGATCGTCCAGATGAAGCCGAAGACGCTGGATAACATCATCGCCATGGTCGCGCTCTATCGCCCGGGACCGATGGCGTTCATCCCCGATTACATTGCGCGCATGCACGGCGACGCGGAAGTGGAATATCGTCATCCCGCGTTGCAACCCATTTTCCAAGACACGTTTGGCATCCCCGTGTATCAGGAACAACTCATGCGCGCCGCGGTCGAGCTCGCGGGATATACGCCCTCTGAGTCGGATGAACTTCGCAAAGCGATTTCAAAGAAAAATAAAAAAGATATTGACAAGCATCGCGATAAATTTGTGAACGGCGCGGTCAATCAGGGCATGGCGCAGGAGATCGCCGAATCCATTTACTCCGATTGGGAGGAGTTCGCGCGATATGGATTTAACAAGAGTCACGCCGCCGACTACGGCGTCATCGCTGTGCAAACCGCGTACCTCAAAGCGCATTACCCCGCCGAATACATGACCGCGCTGCTCTCCGCCTCCGCCGGGCAGACCGAGAAAGTCGCGTTCTACGTTTCGGATGCGCGCAGTATGGGCGTGCCCGTCCTGCCGATTGATATCAACGCTTCGGGCTGGGATTTTCAAATTGAAGACGTGGATGGCAAGCCGAGCATTCGCTTCGGGTTGGGCGCGGTCAAGAATGTCGGTCAAGCCGCGGTAGAAGTGATTCTCGAAGAACGCGACCAAAACGGAAAGTTCAAAGACCTCAACGATTTCGCCCGCCGCGCCGACCTGCGCGCCGTTGGCAAGCGCGCGCTCGAATGCCTCATCAAAGTTGGCGCGATGGACGCGTTCGGTAACCGCGCCGCGCTGCTGGCTTCGCTCGAACGCATCCTTTCCATCAGCAGCGCATACTTCCGCGCGGCGGATGCGGGACAGATGAGTCTCTTCGGCGCGAACACCGGAGTCGTCGAAGAAATCCGCCTGCCCGAAGTCAATAACGTGGACAAGCGCGAAATGCTCAACTGGGAGCGCGAACTGATCGGCTTGTACATTTCCGATCATCCGCTTACGCCGTATCAAAAAACGTTTGCGCAGATCGTCAGTTATTTTTCGGGTCAACTCAACGAAGCGCAACACGAGGAAAAAGTCCGTGTGGCGGGTCTCATCACCAACGTCCGTCCGTACACGACCAAGACCAACAAGCCGATGGGTTTTGTCACGCTCGAGGATATTCAAGGCAACATCGAACTCGTATTGTTCCCCAGAACATGGGAAAGAACACGCGAGCAACTCACCGTCGGACAGATCGTGATCGTCGAAGGCAAGGTGGATGGGAATTCCACGCCGCCGAAGATTTTGGTGGATACGGTGCGGACCGAGATCAAGATTCTCGAATCATTGAACGAAGCCCCGCTGCATTCGCAGGGCAAGCCTGCTTCGCCCGCGCCAGCGACTCCGCGACCTCAGCCGACTCCGGTTACGCCTCTCAACATCAAATCCACGCAACCGAAGCCGATGACGCCCAAACTTGTTCCGCAAGTGGCTGAGTCGATCCCCGCCTATGCGGCAACCCCGCCAGCCTCCCCCATTTTCGAAGAAAACGAGGGAGGGCAGGGAGGGGGTATGCCTCCTCCACCCGATAATTTCCCCGATGGTTGGGACAATGAATGGCAACCGTCATTTGAAGAGGTTGCGATCGCGTCCAAGCCTGAACCGAAGTTCAAGAAGAGCGAAGAGGTCACGCCGCCGCGCGTCAAAGCAGTGATTCCTCCTGCGGAGAGTCACGATGAAAGGCTTGAACAGGATGACTCAGCGCGCGAAGCGGTGGTTACCTCCCTTAAATCCATTTACACCACGCTCGTCAAAGAGGAAGACCAGAAGCGCCCGCCCAAGCAGATCACGGTGGTGTTACGCTCAACGGGCGACAAGGAACGCGACCGCCGCCGCATCAAAACCATCTACGGCACACTGATCTCATTTCACGGGCGCGATCGGTTTAGTTTTCAAATTTTCGAAAACGGCTCAGGGCATTTGCTCGACTTCCCCAACGACACCACGCGCGTCTGCCCCGAAATGCTTGAACGGCTGAAAAAACTCATGGGCGAAGAATCCTGGCGCGTGGAAGAGATCACGTTTCAGTAATCACCCCAACGCGTGAATCCCCCGCACTTCGTTGCACATCAAACAATCCTCCCGCTTGCACAGTAACGCAAGCGGGTCGTTTTTTATCAATCCCGCCGCCGTTTCGATGACGCACTTCAGCGGCACGGCTTCGACGAAGGCTTTATCCAACTCCACGCGGACGGTGTCGTCTTTGAGATGCGGCGCAATGGCATCGAACCCGCTGGAATCGCCGGGGTAATTGCGGCATTCCACCGTGCGGTCTTCCATCAACGCCCAGCGGATGAACTGCTTCCGCCCCGCCAGTTTTTCCGCGTAGTGGATGCTCGTGTTCGACGTGTGATCCGCGTTGATCAAAATCACCCAGCCGTCGCGGTCTGCCAGCGCGCCGATGGGCGCGAGCGGATCGTCCAGCATTTGCGTTGCGAGGATCTCATCGGCGTTGATACCCGCAAACGACAGGATCGGATGCGGCGATCGTTTCGCCTCCTGGTGATTCCGCAAGGCTTCGGGCAGGATGCCCATCATCGGGTCTGCGCGCAGGTCGGGTTTAAACGACACAGACATTTCGTTCGGGATTTCAGGTCTCCCGTAGATCATGCCGTTGTTTGCCGGTCCCACCGGCGGTGTGACCATCGAATAGTACGTGAAGGTCGGCATGACGATGGTGTTGAACGTCCCCATCAGCGCGCGCAGGATGGCGTCCGCGCCGTCCTGGATGTAGCCGAACTGCTTGAGCGAGGCATGCGCGATCACCGGCTTATCTGCCGGGATGTTCAAGTCTTGGAAGAATGATTTTAATTCGATATAGTCTAACATTTTAGTTCCCCTTCCAATTCGGTTTACGTTTTTCCACGAAGGCGGTCATGCCTTCCTTTTGATCCTCGGTATTGAACAGGTTGTAGAAGATCTGCTTTTCCTCGGCAAGCCCGTCTTTGAGGAAAGATTCATCCGCATGATTGATCGCCCGTTTCGCCGCGCGGACTGCGACAGGCGCGCGGTTCGCGATCTCTTCGGCAAGTTTCAACGCTTCGTTCAGATGTTCGCCTACCGGGACAACTCGATTCACCAGCCCGAACTGCTTTGCCTCCTGCGCGTCCATGCGGCGGTCGTTGAGGATCATCTCCATGGCGAGGGCTTTCCCCACCGCGCGGACGAGTCGCTGTGTGCCCCCCGCCCCGGGCATCACGCCGAGGGTGATCTCGGGCAAGCCGAACTTGGCGGTTTCCGAAGCGACGATCATGTCGCATGAAAGCGCCAGTTCGAATCCGCCGCCCAGTGCCCATCCCGATACCGCCGCGATGACCGGCTTGCGGATCGTGCGGATGCGCCCATACACCGCAATGAGGTCCAGCCGCGTCATCTGCTCGGCGGATTTGTCCGCCATCTCTTTGATGTCTGCGCCTGCGGCAAAGGCTTTATCGCTCCCGGTGATCACCATCGCGCCGACGGCGTCGTTTTTGTCGAACGCGTCGAGCGCGTCCATCAGTTCGGTCATGAGTAGATTGTTCAGCGCGTTCAACGCTTGCGGGCGGTTGATCGTGACCAGCCCGACCTTGCCGCGCGTTTCAACGAGGATGGACGTGTAAGGCATGTTTCCGATTATACGTGAGAACTGTCTTGCTGTATAATCGTCGCACCTCAAACGGAGTTCATCATGTCCATGGTTGCGAATATCCTCGTTGGTTTTGTCGCCCTGCTCCACATCGGTTTCCTCGCGCTCGAAATGTTTTTCTGGGATCATCCCTTCGGGAGAAAACGTTTCAAGATGACTCCCGAATATTCCAAAGCCTCCGCGTCGCTTGCCGCGAACCAGGGACTGTACAACGGTTTCCTCGCCGCTGGATTGGTGTGGGGATTGATCGCGAACGACCCGGCGATAAAAATATTTTTCCTCGCCTGCGTTATCGTTGCTGGAATTTTCGGCGCCGCCACCGCGCGGCGAAGCATCCTCTACATTCAGGCGTTGCCCGCTCTGCCCGCATTAATCGCCGTGTTCCTCGCGCGATGACCAAACTCGCCGCGCGTGTTGGAATCCTCGGACCGTTGCTGTTCGGCTCGATCGTCACAACGCTTACAATTCTCAAATATGATTTTTTAATTTCGTTGGGATGGCATCCCACCCTGCGACCAACGTTTGACTGGCCCAGCGGACTCGCCCTCGGTGACTATGGCTGGGTGATGACCGCGACTTTCCTCCTCAGCGGACTCTTCATGGCGATCTTCGCTTCGGGACTCCGCCTGCGCCTGCCTCGCACAGCGTTGACGTTTCTCTCCACCCTTGCATTGACCTGCGCCGGGCTGGCGCTTGCCGGTCTCGCGTTCACCACCGATCCAACAATCCGCTCCACGCCCGCGACTTGGCACGGACGCCTGCACGACTTGTCGTTCGTCGCGCTCGGTCTCACGCTTATGCCCGCGATGATTCTGCTCGGTTTAGTGTTTCGACAGGATGAACGCTGGAAAAATTTATCCACCTACACGTGGATCACGGTCGCGCTGGCATTCCCCACGTTCTGGCTCAAAGGCGCGGCGTTCTATATTTTCATGCTGTCGATTTTGGTGTGGAGTGAGTTGGTCGCGTTGAAGTTGCGATCAATTACGGGGAAATGATTCTTGCCAACGACTCGCGCTGATTTTTACGAATTTGGACTTATGCAGGATCGTTTGTTCCTTAGCAATTGACCGCCGACCGCGGTCGGCGGTCAATTTTCTTCTGCGCAAATCCGTGGCTAAAAGCTCAAGGCGCTTGTCAGATCGCTCGTCGTTTCCAGAATCAAATCCGCCCCGAGCCTCAACAACTCCTCTTTTTCCCCGAAACCGCACAAGACACCCACTGTCTGCGCCCCCGCGGATTTGCCCGCGCGCATGTCCACGGTGGTATCGCCGATCATCAGGCACTGCCCCGGCTGGACGTTCATCTTCCGCGCCGCAAGCAAAACTGGATCAGGATACGGCTTGGTGTGCTCGGCGGAGAGACCCGTCACGATGACGTCGAAATATTTCACGAGGTCGAACTGTTCGAGGAAGCGCATCGTCCCCTTTTCGTCGCGCGCGCTGACCACCGACATTGGATATTTCCCCTTGAGTTGCGCCAGCATCGCATCCACGCCGGGCACGAGCAGGAATTTTTTGGCGGATTGGCGGCGATGCCGCGACATCCAATTGATGACCGCCACCATTTCGTCGTCGATGCCGAGCGTGTCGGCAAGACCGAGCAGGGCGTTGCCGGGCGCCTCCGCCCACATCACAAAGCGCCGAGCGGCGTGGTCGGGGTCACCAAATAGAAATCGGGGAAAGAAGCGCCGCACCTTTTGCATGTACAGGTCGTCGGTGTCGCTCAGGGTGCCGTCCACATCGAAGCACAGGGCTTGAATGCGCGGGAGGTCGAGAGGCATGCGGCAATTGTACCGTATCCGATTGTGCTATACTTTGGCGAGACGGTATGTCGAAAAAAGAACAGGACCGCACACGCGCTCTTCTCGAACTGCTTTATAACGTCAGCCGCGAGGTGGCTACCGCGCTCGACTTGCGCACGGTGTTACAGCGGGTGTTGTATGAAGCCATCCAGAACGTGGGCGGCGAGCGGTGCAGTGTGGTGGTGCTGGATGATTCCGGCAAAGCCGTGGACGCGACCATCGTGTACGGTCAGCAGGTGCACGAGCACACCACCCAGCAGTTGCGCGAGACGATGGAGCGCGGGCTGGCGGGTTGGGTGATTCGCAACAAGCGCGGGGTGTACATCCCCGATACCAGCAAGGACGAACGCTGGTTGCTGCGCCCGGACGATACCCTGAACAAAACGGGGGTGAAGTCGGCGATCTGCGTGCCGTTGCAGGCGCGCGAAAAACTGGTGGGGGTGCTGACGTTGGTGCATACCTCGCCGAACGCCTTCACAACCGAACAACTCGACCTGATGCAAGCCATCGCCGACCAGGCGGGCATTGCCATTTTGAACGCGCGGCTGTACACCGAAAGCCAGCGCCAGGCGCGCGTGATGACGGCGCTTGCTGAAGGCGCGTCGTCCATGAACGCATCGCTTCGCATGGAGGATTTGCACAAGCGCATCCTCATCCAGACCATTCAAGCCCTGCAAGTGGAAACCGCCGCGCTCGGCATGATCGAGGAGGAACGGGTGGTCTTTCGCGCGGCGGCGGGGCAGAACGCCGGGCTGATCCTCGGGCGGAAGATTCCGCTGGGGGTGGGGATCGTGGGACTGGCGGCTCGCGAGGGACGCGGCGTGGTGGCGAACGACCTCGCCCACGAAAAGAATTTCCACAGTGAAGACCGTTTCGGCGGCATTGACATGCGCGCCCTGCTCGTCGCCCCGATTCAATCGCAGGGACGGGTGATCGGCATCCTGGTGGCGATCAACCCCGCCGCGAGAGTCTTCGACCCCGACGCGTTGCTCGTCATGTCGGGCATCGGCGGCTTGGCGGGGTCTGCCATTCAGAACGCGCAGCTCTTCGAGAAATTGCAAGCCGCGCACCAGCGGTACCGCGAATTGTTCGAGGACAGCATCGACCCGATGGTGATCACCGATTGGGACGGGAAAATCCTCGAAGCCAACCGGCAGGCGGTGTTGTTGAGCGGCTACACCGAAGAGGCTGTGCACACCCTGAGCATCGACCAGCTTCACGAGGTGAACTGGAACAAGACGGGCATGGAGTTCGAGACCCTGCGCGAGAACCGCACGTGCACCTATGAGTCATCGTTGAGCAGGGAGGATGATGCGCACGTGCCGATCGAGATCCACGCGCGGCGCATCGAGTTCGAGGAAGCCGACGCCATCCAGTGGATTCTGCGCGACATCACCCAGCGCAAGGAACTGGACGGTCTGCGCGGCGACCTGACCTCGATGATCTACCATGACCTGCGCTCGCCGCTGGCGAACATCTCCTCGAGCCTCGATATTCTGTACACGATGGTGCCGGAGAAAGACCGCGAGACGGTGCTCTCGATCATCAAAATCGCCGAAAATTCCACCGAGCGCATCCAACGGCTGGTCAACTCGCTGTTGGACGTGAACCGGCTTGAGTCCGGTCAGCCGGTCGTCAACCAGAAAGCGGTGGATGCGTTGAAGCTCATCCAGCAGGCGGTGGTGGACATGCAACCCGTGGCGGACGGGCGCCGGCAAAAACTCGAATCCGAATTGCCCGAATCCCTGCCGTCCATTTGGGTGGACGAGGACATGGCGCGGCGCGTGTTGATCAACCTCGTCGAGAACTCGAGCAAGTTCACGCCCACCGAAGGCGAGATCCGCGTCGGTGCGCAACAGGAAGACGGCTGGGTGCACCTGTGGGTGAGCGACACCGGTCCCGGCATTCCGCCCGCCGAGCAGGAACGCGTCTTCGACAAGTTCACGCGCATGCGCGGCTCGAATAAACCGGGCTTGGGCATCGGTCTCGCGTTCTGCCGCCTCGCCGTGCAGGGGCACGGCGGACGCATCTGGATCGAAAGCGACTCCGGCAAGGGCGCGGCGTTCCACTTTACGTTCCCGGTGGCGACGGTGGAGTAATCAGTACAACGCATGGGGTAATGTTTGGAACTTTGCGGGGAGTGACTTCGTTCATGAATTCACACCGATATATTTCCTGAGTTTGTCAGACAGATTTTGCAGTCTGTTTTGCAGCCTGGGATGTGACATACTGTTGCCTGAAAAATTACACACCACATAGATTGCGAGGAGGAATATGAGCAATGACCCAACCCAACCCCAAACAAAACAACCCCAAAAATTAAAAAGTTTTTATTTGGGGGGTTTTTTTTTTGGTGGTGTATAT
>CAYPCK010000049.1:0-6655 GCA_964409185.1 uncultured Anaerolinea sp.
TTGGGAACCCTTGATCTTTGAAGACCAATAATGCCTTCAGATATTTTTCCGCGCATTGTTGAGCGTGAAAACACGAACTGTAAAGTAAAGGCTTCCTGCGGCGAATTAATAGCCTGGCAGATTCGTAATCATCTTCAGCGTGAGCCAGCCAAGACTTAAGTTCCTTGATGTCGGTCATAGAGAACTTTGCCTTTTTTTATGATTTCACGAATGAAGAAACTGTTATCCTTCCCGCCTTTGAGGGCTTCTTCCACTTCTTTCGGCGTTTTCACGATAATATCAACTGGAAATTGGCGCGGATGCAACAGGCTCGAAACAGCCAAATATCTCTTGGCGCGCTTCTTTTTTGTTTCCATAATGACGAGCAAGTCCACGTCGCTGTCGTGAGTCGGGTTGCCATCCGCGTAGGAACCAAACAGAATGATCTTCTCAGGCTTAAGAGCAGCCACGATTCGCTCAATCGCCTGTGGCAAAGTCTGTGCGACGGGCGGGAAGCCGGTGGGATTCATTTTTGTAGCAAGATCAAACACAAGGCGTTTCTCCGGTTTTTATTTTACTCTACCTCTCCAGCAACCCCAGCACTACGGGCAACAATTGCTTCTTCCTCGAAACCACGCCCTGCGCGTCGCGCGTGCCATCGGCGAGCGGAGGGTAGGGGAGATCGTCCAAAATTGGCGGCGCTTTGGAGGAGGTGATCAGCCGGCTGGAGCCGCGCACAATGTCGGTGATGAGGAGCATGGCGAAGTCAAGCCCACGTTTGTCTCTGAGTGCGTCCAGTGCTTTGGTGAGCGGGGTGAGATGCTCGGAGAGTTGCAACAGGTCGGTTACTTCGGCTTGCGCGATGGCGAGTTTAAATCCGCCCGCTTCGTATTGTTTGATGTCGGTGCTGACGATCTCGTTCGGGTCGCGGTTGGAGAGTCCCGCTCCAGCAGAGAGCAAGGCTTTGCCGAACGATTCGATGGTCTCGCCCTTGAGCGGACTCGCGCCGACGAACGCCCAACGAGCGAGTCTTTCAGCGGCGTCTTTATCTCTCTGTGTGGTGGTGGGAGAGGTCAGGATAAGCGTATCAGATAAAAGTCCCGCGAGAAGCGCACCCGCGAAATTGGGCGGCATGGCGAGTCCCGCTTCGGCTGTCATCTCTGAGACGAGCGTCGAGGTGGATCCCACAATATCCACCGTGAATCGAATCGGCGTGTGCGTGTGGGGATTGCCGAGGCGGTGATGATCCAGAATTTCGAGTAGTTCTGCCTCTTCGAGCGCGGCGATGGCTTGGCGAGGTTCGTTGTGATCCACGAGAATGATTTTCAAACGCGGCGGGTTGAGGAGTTCGCGCTGGCGCGCAATGCCGAGATACAAACCGTTTTCGTCAACGACCCAGTAATCATCGGTTTCATCGCGCAGGATGCGGTTGAGAAAATCGCGGATGTGACCGTTTGCTGGGAATTTCGAAACGCTTGTGTCTGCCGCATCTTTGCACATCGCGGACATCATCTCGCGCACGGTCGTGTCGCCGGGTTGTGGACCGAGCGTCTGTGTGAAATATTTGAACAGGCTCAAGCCATTGATGAGGCCGTACGGCTTGCCATCTTCATCCACCACAGGCGCGATACCGCCGGTTTTGCTGGCGAGAGTCCACGCCATGCCGAGCGGAGACTCGGGGCGGATGGTATCGAGCCGCATCATGACCGAGTCAAAACGCGGAGACGCGTCCGTGAGCAGGATGGGCGGATCGAGTTTGAGTTGCTTCAGCAACCACGCGGATTGCGGATTCAACGCGCCGGCGCGCGCCGCGACTGCTTCGAGTCCATCGCGTTCGCGCAAGAGCCACGCGTAGCCCATCGCGGCGGCGATCGAGTCGGTATCCGGGTTCACATGCCCGATGACGAAGATTTTATAGGACATACCGCGATTATATCTCGCCTTTTTCGATCAAACCGAGATAGGCGTTGACCACACGCGGGTCGAAGTGCCTGCCCGCCTCGCTGATCAGGTATTGGACCGCTTCTTCGTTTTGAAGCGCTTTTCGGTAGGGGCGATCCGTGGTCAACGCATCCCACACATCCACCACCGCGAAGATGCGCGCCGACAGCGGAATCTCGAGTTCCTTCAAGCCGCGCGGGTATCCGCTTCCGTCCCATTTCTCGTGGTGGCAGTAGGGAATGTCGAGCGCTTTTTCAAGGAACGGGATCTGCCTCAACAATTCGTAGGCGGTCTGCGGGTGTTTGAGGACGACCTGCCGCTCCTCTGCGGTGAGTTCGCCCTTCTTTCGGAGAATGTGATCGGGGATGCCCATTTTGCCGATGTCGTGCAGGATGGCGCCGCGGCGGACATGCTCCAACTCCTCTTCCTTGAATCCCAGCGCTCGCGCCACCTGTAGAGTTGTTTCCGTTACCCGGCGTGAATGCCCCTCGGTTTCCTTATCGCGCAACTCCAGCGCTTTTGCCCACCCCTCCAGCGTGACGTCGTATGCCTCCGCCAGTTCGCGCGTGCGGGAGCGAACGCGTTGTTCCAGATCCAGGTTAAGTTCCCTCAGTTCGCGCTCCAATTCCTTGAGGGCGGTGATGTCGTGCGATACGTAGATGCGTCCCACCATGGTCTTGTTGTTGTCGTAGAGGGGCCAGATGGTCAATTCGTAATGCACGCTACGCCCGTTGAGTTCGAATGTCGCCTCGGCCCGCGCGTGGGAAACGTGCGTGTACGATTTGATGGGGATGGGGAAATTGTTGAAGACCTCTTTTGCGGCTTTGCCAATCACGTCGTCTGAGTGACTGCTGAGCAACGCCAGCATCGATTCGTTAATATCCACGATGTTCTGGCGGTTGTCGAGGATGACGACCGGATCCACCAACGACTCGAAGAGGCGGTCGCGCCCGATGGGGACGATGGTGAAGAGTCTAAAGAGGAACAGACCGTAGGCGACAATCAGGTTGGCGAGGACGAGGGTGAATGGCGTTGGGTCGCGTTGCGGGGTGAGGCGTATGTCGAACAGCGCGAGGATGGTTCCGAGGACAGGAATGAGAAAACCGATGATGATGATCGCTGTCTGAGCGCGAAACAGGCTGTGCGGGCGAAGGATGCGCCGCGCGAGGACGGAAATCCCCCAACCGATGACGCAATAGCCGTACAAGGCAAATCCGATGACGAACCCGCTGAACGTGTAGTCCAGTTCGGAGAATGGATGCGCCGGTATCAGCCGCGGGTCTGGGTAGACCCAATGATGGATGACGTCGGTGGCAAGTATTAATAAGGATAAACCCGGCGCGATCAGGGAGAGCGCGAACATCGAACGCGGGTTCTTTAACTTCACCTCGGCATATTGAGTAACGAAGACCGGATAGATGACGAGAAACGCCAGACTGGAAAGCCATTGAAATCCGTCCCAAAAAATCTTGCTGGAAAGATCGGGACTGATGAGTTCGGCGATGAACCCGAAAATCGCCGTTGTTTGCGCTGTCGCATACAAGGCATATGCCATGACGCCTTTGGCGCGGCGACGCTGCCACGCGTAGATCGTCACCCCCGCAGACAAAGCAAGGGAGCCAATGTAGGGCAGGAGATACAGGAATTCCGCGCCGCTCATGATGCTAAAGAACTTCCGAAATCTCTCAGGCTTCGGAAGCCTATGCGCGATTCTACCCGGTCATTTTTTCTTGATCGCCCTCCAGACGCGCTCAGGCGTGGTCGGGATTTCATCCACGTTGACGCCGATGGCATCGAGGATGGCGTTGCCGACCGCGGGCGCGACTCCGTCCATGGGAATTTCGGCGACGGCTTTCACACCGAACGGATGACTTGGCTCGAACGTTTCCACAAAAATCGTTTCGAGGTCGGGCATTTCATCGGCGCGGAAGATGTGATAGCGGTCGAGGTCGCGTTCGATGGCGTTGCCTTTGTCGTCGTAACGCATCTCTTCACAGACCGCGTAGCCGAGGGCTTGCGTCATGCCGCCTTCGATCTGACCCGACGCGGTGAGCGGATTCACAATCACGCCTGAATCCACTGCCATCACAAGTTTGTCCACGGTGACCGCGCCGGTTTCGGTATCCACGGTCACTTCGGCGAACTGCGCCGCAAACGGAGGCGGCGAGACAGGCGAAACGTAACTTGCCACACCCATGATCTGCTCCTGATTGTTGCGATGCAGACTGTCAAGCGCAATCTCGCTCAGCGGGATGGTCTTACCGTTTGGCGCAACGACCATGCGATTTGAAAGTTGCAGGTCGGAAGGTTCAACGTTCAAACCTTCAACCTTGAACAGGTCAACTGCTCTGGCTTTAATTCTTTCCGCAACGATGGTCGCCGCTTTCACCGCCGCCGCGCCGGAAATGTACGTTGTCGAGGAGGCGTACGCGCCCTTGTCGAACGGCGTGAAGTCGGTGTCGGAGGAGTAGCAGATCATATCTTCGAGCGGAACGCCCAACACCTCCGCCGCCATTTGCGCGAGGACGGTATCCGAGCCTGTGCCCAAATCTGTTGCTCCAACTAATAAATTGAATGAGCCATCGTCGTTCATCTTGATGGACGCGCCGCCCATATCGAGGTAGGGGATGGCTGTTCCCTGCATGACCATCGCTATGCCAATCCCTTTTCGTTTGTGGGGCGGGATGCCATCCCGCCGCCATGATTCGTTTCCATATTTATCATCCCACGCAATCGCGGCTCTGCCTTGCGCGACGCACGTTTCCAGCCCAACAGTCTGGATGATCTCCGGCCGCGGCTCGCGCCCCTCGTTCCATGCGGTCGAGAATGGATGGTATTCGCCGGGGCGAATGGTATTCTTCAAGCGAAAATCAATCGGGTCGAGATTCAACGCGCGGGCGATCTTTTCCATGTGACGCTCGACGGGCCAATATCCCTGCGGCACGCCGTAGCCGCGGAACGCTCCGGCAGGCGGCGTATTGGTATAAACCACGTCTGCATAAAACTGGATGTTGGGCGATTTTCGATATTCCCCATCCCCAACATACAAAGCCATCGCTTTGTGACCGGTGTTGCCAGTGACGGTCAGCGCGTGGCAACCATACGCGCCCGTATCGGATAGCGCGTACATCGCGTTGGCGGTGATCGTCCCGTCGCGCTTCACTCCGGTTTTCAGCCTGACTCGCATTGGATGCCTTGACCGCGCCGCGATGAATTCCTCTTCGCGCGTGTATTCGTAGATGACGGGTCGCTTCGTGGCAATCGTTAAATGTGCTGGGACATCTTCCATCAACACTTCCTGCTTGCCGCCGAAGCCGCCGCCGATGCGCGGCTTCACCACGCGGATGCGCTTCACCGGCAGGTTCAACACCGGCGCGAGCATCCTCCGCACGTGGAAGGGAACTTGCGTCGAAGTTCGAATCACCAGGCGATCATCCTCATCCCAATACGTGACGCAGACGTGCGGCTCGATGCTGACCTGTTGCACTTTCGGCACTTCATACTCGGCTTCGAAGATGTGATCCGCTTCTTTGAATCCTTTTTCCACGTCGCCGATGTCAATGCGGATGTGCGCGGCGAGATTCTTTTCGGGGTTCGAATCCGCAAAGTTGACGTACTCGGGTTCGTCGTGAATCCGAACCACATCGGATTTCATCGCCTCGCGCGAGTCGAGGATCGAATCCAGAATTTCATATTCCACGTCAATCAGACTCAACGCTTTCTCCGCAATTTCAGGGGTTTCCGCCGCGACGAATGCGACGCGGTCACCCACGAAGCGGACTTTGTGATCGAGCGAAAACGTATCGAGCGGACCGGGTATCGGATCGGATTGCCCCGCTGTGGAATACACGACGCGCGGAATATCCTGCCACGTGAGCACAGCGGCGACGCCTTTCAATTCTTTGGCTTTGCTCGTATCGATCTTTTTGATGCGCGCGTGCGCGTGCGGCGAGTGCAGGACTTTGGCATACAACATGCCGCGCACATCCATGTCGGCGGCGAAGGCGGGTTTGCCCTGCGCGAGTTTCTCGGCGTCTACTTTTTTCTCGGGCTTGCCAACCGTTTGCCATGTTTGCGATTCAGGTGTGACAACAACCTTCGGGCGCGTCATCACACCAGTCAATTGAGGCGAATCGAATCCGGAGGGCGAATCGGTTCGAGGCGCGCCGAAATCCCAGTTGATCGTATCGAGTCGAATCGGTTCGTCGCCGCGCATCACAGCCGCGGCTTTCAACACCGCTTGCACAGGTTTGAGATAACCCGTGCATCGGCACAGCACGCCCGCGATCGCCTCACGCACCTGTTCTTCACTTGGTTTCGGATTCTGTTCGAGCAACGCCTTCGCGGCAAGGATCTGCCCCGGCGTGCAATACCCGCATTGGATGGCGCCCGATTCGACGAACGCCTGTTGTAATGGATTCAATCCTTCTGTTTTTTTCCACCCCTGTTCGGGATGTTCGCCCAGTGCCTCGATCGTGACGACGTTGTGTCCTTCCGCTTGCGCGGCAAACATAGACCCCGCGTTGACAGGTTTGCCATCCAGTAATACCGTGTCCGCGCCGCTCACGCCGCCCTCGTCGCCGAACTTGACGCCGTAATAGCCGAGCCTGCGCACAGTGGAAAGCAAGGTTTCAGATGGCGCGCAATCTATTTCGTGTTTGTTGGAGTTGATAGTGAGGGTGATGTTCATGGTTGCTCCGAATCCCCTCTCCCCCGTGGGGAGAGGGTTAGGGTG
>CAYPCK010000049.1:6665-9855 GCA_964409185.1 uncultured Anaerolinea sp.
GAGTTGATTCGTAGTTGAAGTTTCATCGTTTAACCTCTTGAGTCGAAAGTCGAAGGTCGAACGTCGGGTTTTGAGTACGCGACTTTGACCTTCAACCTTTGACCTGCAACTTTTTTCGCAGTTCATCAATCACAATTCTATTCCCATTTTCGTCTTTGTAGAACCACGCATCCCAGCCGTTGACGGGAGCGCCGTTCATCAACGACTTGGCGACAAAGTGGATCGAGCCGGTGACTTTGCCGCATTTGAGATGTCCGTTGGCGAGGATTTTTGCTTTTGCGCCGTTCTTTGAAAAGTAAAGAAGTTGCCCGGGTTGGAGGTATCCGTTTTCGAGCAGCGTTCCAAAAGGGACGCGCGGTTGTTTGCGCTTCTCGGACAGAATCAACACCTCGGCTGGGGAGGATAAGACAACATCAATACGCTTTTGCGCGACCTTGACGTATTTCTTGTCGCGTTCGATGCCGATCCAATGGCGACCGAGTTTTTTCGCGACCGCGCCGGTCGTCCCGGAGCCAAAGAAGGGGTCGAGGATCAGGTCTCCCCGTTGAGAAGAGGCGAGGATGACCCGGTAGAGCAGGGCTTCGGGCTTTTGAGTCGAATGCGCTTTGATGCCGTTATGTTTTACGCGTTGTTTGCCGGTCGCCAGCGGAAGTTCCCAATGCCGCCAGTCGGAGCGCATTTGCAGGTCTTCGTTCAGCGCTTTCATCGCGTGGTGGTTGAAGGTGTACTTCGCGCCTTTTATCTTCTGCGCCCAGATCATCGTTTCGTGCGCGTTGGTGAGACGCACGCCGCGAAAATTCGGCATGGGGTTGTCTTTGATCCACAGCACATCGTTGAGAATCCAGAAACCCAGGTCCTGCATGATCGCGCCGATGCGGTAGATGTTGTGATAGGTGCCGATGACCCACAGCGTGCCGGTATCTTTGAGCACGCGCTGGCAGGCGGTCAGCCAGCGGCGGGTAAACTCATCGTACTCTTTGAAGTTTTCGAACTTGTCCCAGCCGTCGTTCACCGCGTCCACTTTCGTGCGGTTTGGGCGGTACAACTCGTTGCGGAGTTGCAGGTTGTACGGCGGGTCGGCAAAGATGACGTCTACCGAATTCTCGGGGAGGGTTTCGAGAATCTTGACGCAATCGCCGTGGAGGATGGTGTCGAGGGGGAGGGTCATGACAGCCAACTTTGCCCGATTTTTCTGGCTTGTTCCGCAAAGTAATTCTTTACATCATCCCACGTTATGGGCAGAGCGAGCATTGGGTCGGGATCGCGATCGGCGCTTTCGAAATAAATCAGGCGTTTGGTAACCTGCACTTCAAAATCGCGAACCGATGGGTATTTTTCCTGCGCGAGGGCAAACAGTTTTTTTAGCGGTATTCGTTGCGAAATGAAATACAGGTCGTAAAAATCCTTGCGATTTGCCCTAGATAGTAGAGCGTCCATTTTCATGAGACCGATATCTTCGGCAGAAGCAAGGCGGAGGGCGTCATATTCCACAAGCGGGCGCACCATGGCATATCCATACCCGTAGAACCCGACCCGGATTTGTTTTGCGGTAAAGGTCAGGTTTCCCCACGAGGAGTCTGAAAGCTCAGGTTGTAAAGCGGCGAGCGCCTGCTCAAGCCCGGCGCGGATGGATGGAATATCCTCCGTCTCGGAAAAGAAATCCAGGTCAACGGATTGACGATGCCCCAATTGCAGGGCGAGCGCCGTGCCGCCCGCGAGATAAAATTTCTCCCCCATCGGGCTTTGGAAGAATTCGTTCAAAATTATTCGCATCTCGCCGGAGATCGTTTGCCAGTGGAGGGCGTTCATTTCGTTGAATCCAGAACATGGTTCCAGAAAAAAAGATGAGGTTGCGGAAGTCGTTCTCCGCCAAATCGGTTGAGCCATGAAACAACCTGCTCTTGCGTATACACCGTAAACAGCCATTTGATCTCGGAGCGATTCCCGAACCGCAGGACGCGTTCGATGATGGTGTGCGAGTCGCGTTCCGGGGCTAACGCGGCGAGGTCGTATTCCTGAAAGAAGGGGGCGAGGGAGGCGGGGATGGGATTCTTCATATCGAAGATTCAACGCGCGTACAACAGGCTTGACCGCCATTATACCCGCGCCGACTCGGCGTGTTGGGCATCTCGCCGCGCAGAAAACAACTGGCTACAATTGTTCCTGTCGTCGAATCAAGAGCCTGCGATCACAGTGAAGAAACTGTAGAGCATGGATTCTTCAGGAAGGAGAACGCAACCATATACCGCCCAACGAACAGACCCGAAATGATGGACGACCCGCACCGACCACCCCCGCAGGGACGCTCTCCGGGCTGATCAGCAGTTTGACCAATGTCGCCTCCCGCTTTGCGCAGTTGCAGAGTTCGACCGGTGAGTTGGGAGGCGCCGGGGGATTTGTGGGTGCGGCGGGACTCCTCGCAGCCCTGCGCTTTACTCCACTCACGGGGCTATTCTCCGTTATCAGCCTGGCGCTTGGCGCGGGGATAAACGCGGATTCTACGCGAGGCGGCGGGGCGGAGTAGGGGAGGATAAGGATGGACGGGGAAATGACTTGATTGATACAGTTGCGTTCAATTTAATCAGAGAATTAATTCCCCTTGCGATATTCAAGTTTTCTGAATGTCAATGAATGATGCCCGAGGACAATCAACTCATTCAATTCTGTCCAGGTGTTGAATTCTTCAATGGAATCTGCCGGGCTTTCGAGGTTCATCTTTTTGAGCAGGTCGAGGCGGAACAAATCCATCGAGGCGCGGATGAGGAGCCCGAACGAAGTCACAGAAAAAATGGATGCGTTGTAAAAGAAATATGAACTCACGAATCCAAATATGGCAGCTAAGGAGTAAGGCATTGACTTGAGGATAAACTCAAGGAACATGGCTGAGCCAGTACTGGTCAGGGGGAAACTCCACATGACATAAGCCACAGCGAACGCGCATTGGGCGGTAAAAACGAACGATAGAATTGACATATTTACCAGGAAGGATAACTCGTTGCGAGTGGTGTCTATCATCACTTTGTAATCTTGCGGAATCACGTGGACAAGTCTTGGGAAGAATTGGACGCCGTCAAACCCATACCTATCACCGGAATAGTTTTCCGCCGCCTTCAACGTGTTTCCGAACCTCGTCGGCATGATGTCGATCGGATTTTCGGGGTAGTTCTGTTCGTATTGTGAGGCGATTGTG
>CAYPCK010000050.1:0-9757 GCA_964409185.1 uncultured Anaerolinea sp.
ATTTCTCTGCCAGTGGATGAAGTAGAAGGGACGCCCTGGTTGTTTTGGCAAGTCGGGCACTTCGCCGTTCATTTGAACGGGCGAAGAGAACCATGCGAACAATGCAATGAAGACCGAAATTGCAATGAGCGTCAATTCCCATCGGTGGTCGTAGAGGAATTTGCGAATCTTTTTCCCGGTCTCTCTTTCATCGTTTTCGTCGGGAAGAGGATGGTGGAATGTAAAAACCGTGGGAGACGCAGGGGACGGAAGGACAGCCGCCGGTTTGGATGAATCGACGGGCGGCGATGATGTTGTTTTGTCGGTTGGGGCTGTGGGCGGAGGGTCCGCCGCCGAGATTGAGTCGGGCGTTGATGATTCAGTGTCGGGCTGAGGAGGCGCAGCCTCAGAGGACGAATCAGATTTTTTTGTTTTTACTTCCGGCTCGGGGGCGGGAGAGGCGGGCGCAGATTCAGGCGGAGACTCGGGTTCCGAATCAGCCCATCGCCTGCGCTTCGCAATGAATAGCAGTGCAAACGAAAGCGCAACCGAGAAAACGGCAGGGATCAATGTCCACAGTGGAATGCGATCCATCGATGAAACTTACTTCATCCCCAGTTCGAGTCTCGAGATGACCAACCTTTGTATCTCGCTCGTACCTTCATAGATCTCTGTGATCTTCGCGTCGCGGAAGTATCGCTCGACGGGTAATTCCTTGCTGTATCCCATGCCGCCATGGATCTGAACGGCTTGATGCGTGACATACATTGCAGTCTCTGAAGCAAAGAGTTTCGCCATCGAGGCTTCGAGCGAATAACGCCCATCGTTTTTCTTCGACTTTTCTTTTGCGAGTGCGGCGTTGTAGATCAATAAACGGGATGCCTCGATGCGCGTCTTCATGTCGGCGAGTTTGAATCCCGTTCCCTGGAATTGACCGATGGGCTGACCGAACGCCTCTCGCTGACCCGCATACTGTCTTGCCGCTTCGTATGCCGCTTCTGCAATTCCGAGCGCTTGTGTGGCGATGCCGATGCGTCCCGCGTCCAGCACGGTCATGGCGATCTTGAATCCTTCGCCTTCCGCGCCAAGTCGATTCTCGATGGGAACACGGCAATCTTCGAAGATCAATTCGCTGGTCGCCGAAGCGCGAATTCCAAGTTTCGGCTCTTTCTTCCCGCGCGTCAGACCCGGAGTCTTCCCATCGACTAGAAAGGCTGAGACGCCTTTTTGTTTTTTATCGGGGTCGGTCATCATGAAGACGACGAAATAATCGGCGACAGGTCCGCTGGTGACCCAGGACTTGCGCCCGTTCAGGATGAAGTGATCGCCGTCGCGGACCGCGCGGGATTTCATCGTCCCGGCGTCCGATCCGCTTTGAGGTTCGGTCAACGAATACGCGCCGACGGCTTTCCCCGACGCGATGGGCGTCACGAATTTTTTCTTTTGTTCCTCGGTGCCGAACTTCATGATGCCGTGACAGTACAACGAATTATTGACCGACATGATGACGCCGTGCGAGGCGTCCGCTTTGCAAATCTCTTCGAGGGCGAGCACGTAAGCGAGCGTGTCCATGCCCGCGCCGCCGTATTGTTCGGGGATCTCCAGACCCATGAAGCCGAGCGCGCCCATTTTCTTGATGGTCTCATGCGGGAAATCGCCGCTTTCATCGAACTGCGCCGCGATGGGAGCGATCTCCTTTTGAGCAAAATCGCGCGCGGCGTTTTGAATCATGTTGTGTTCTTCGCTGAGTGAAAACATAGCAAGGTCGGGCATGGAACCTCCGGAAAATTTCTGTGAGATTATACCTGTTCAACAAACAAATCTTTTCTTTTTTACAACTATTCGCTCGCCAACACATGCCGCGCAATGACCAGCCTCTGAATCTCACTCGTCCCCTCGCCGATAGTCATCAACCGCGCGTCGCGATAAATCCGTTCCACGGGGTATTCGCTCGAATAGCCATACCCGCCGTGGATCTGGATCGCGTTGCGGCACACCCGCTCTGCCATTTCGGTGGCGAACATCTTTGCCATGGCGGCTTCCTTGTTGTAGTTGCGTCCCTGTTCCTTCAGCCACGCGGTTTTGTACAGCATCGTCCGCGCCAGTTCGATCTCCGTCGCCGCGTCCGCCAGCATCCATTGGATGGCTTGCTGTTCCGCAATCGCCTTGCCGAATGCCTTGCGCTCGCGCGCGTAATTCACCGCATACTCGAATGCGGCTTGCGCCAGCCCCAAGGCGATCGCGCCGATGCCGATGCGCCCGCCGTCCAGCGTGGACAAGGTCTGTTGCAAGCCCCTGCCTTCCTCGCCGATCAAATTCTCCAACGGCACGCGCACGTTTTCGTACGTCACGGCATGGGTGGGGGAGCCGCGCAGTCCCATCTTTTTTTCCGCCGCGCCGATGCGCAACCCCGCCGAATCCGTCGGCACCAAAATCTGACTCAACGACCGCGAGCCGCCTCCCGCATCCGTGCGGACGAGCGTGATGATGTACTCCGCGATGGACGCATTCGTGCACCACATCTTCGCGCCGTTGATCACCCACTCGTTCCCTTCCCTCACCGCCTTCGTCACCACGCCTCCCTGCAAATCGGAGCCTGCGCCCGGCTCGGTGAGCGCCAGTGCGCCTAATTTATTTTTTCCGCTGGATACCAACGACAGCCATTTTTGTTTCAGCGACTCGCTCCCGAACATCACCAGCGGACTCGTCCCCAGCCCGTTGTGCGCCGCGATCGCCAGTGCGGTTGATCCACACCCCCAGCCGAGTTCCTCCAGTGCAATCGCCGCGCTGACAGCGTCCACACCCGCGCCGCCATATGCCTCGGGGATGTTGAGTCCCAGCAACCCCAATGGACCCATCTTGCGCGTCGCCTCCCAATTGAACTCCGAGGTCGCGTCCACTTCGCGCGCCTTCGGTTGCACCTCCCTCGCCACGAAATCATGCACCGTCTTCTGCCACAATTTTTGTTCATCGGTTAAATCAAAATTCATTCAAGTCTCCTCGTGGGGCAGGATGCTATCCCGCCAATCTCCGTGCGGATTACCAATCCGCACCACGAACCGCTCCCACCGCCGGGAACGGCGGCGGAGATAACATAAGCATACTTCACTCATCCTCCAACGCCTCGAAATATTTCGCCATCAATTTTCGCGCCGAATCCAAATCTTCCTTGTTCACAAAAACCTCCACGCGCCCGAACATATCGAGGTTAGTCGGAATCAACTGCCCGATCGCTTCCTGCACGAGGTATGAATCAATGCCGTGCAGGGCGAGATAGCCTTTTACCACCTCGGCTTCGCCGCGACTTTGAATTTCGGTGAGGAGTTGCCAATTCGATTCGGTCATACAACTTCATTCTGGTGGTCGAGTAGTCCCGCGATGTTTGTCGCGGGACGGATCCGCTGGGTTGAGCGTATCGAAACCGAGACCGCCGCTTTCATTTCCATACCGTAATAAACAACACCGTCCACAGCGTGGACACGACCAACTGGCGGACTCCGATGCGCGTGGGTTTCCATCCCACCGCGGGATGATGGATGCCCCAGAGAGTCTCTGTCCATTGTAGCAGGTAGGGGAGGAAGAGCAGGCTGGGGAGAAAGCCGAGCAAGCCCAACAGGAGGGAGGAGGCGAGGTTGAAGGAGGTGTACAGCGCGGCGCGGAATCCCATCCTCCACGATTCGCGGCGCGTCGGTATCGAATCCAATACGCGCTGGTCGAGCCGCAGGTACGCATGGACGATGCTCGCCGCGGTTTGCATCCATATGAGAATCCACAGCCACCAGCCGGTTGGGTCGTACTCGCCGACGCCGATCCAATACGCGGCGGGCGCGGCAAGCGAGATCGCGCCGGTCGCGATGATCTCGACGCCAGCCTGGCGGCGTTCTTCGCGGCGGCTCACCAGCCACAAATGCCAGCCAAACACCAGCGCGCCGGGCGGGACGAGCGCGAGGATGAATCCGAACCCTTCGAGGATCAACGCCAGCACCGCTACCCCGGCGAGGAGGGAATATGCCGCGATCCAAAATCCGGCGATGGAAAGTTCGTCCTTTGCCCGCCGCCCTGAATGCATCTTTACCCACATGGTCACCGGCTGACGGAGCATGAACACCGCCATCGCCGCCACGAACAGGTTGAACGATGCGTAGTTGAATCGTCCGCCCGCGAAATACCCGATCAGCAACGGGCTGAGGAGGAACACCCACGAGCCGTGGTCTTGCGGAATGGCGATGCGCTTTTGAAAAAACCTGCCTTGCATGCGGGATATTATATTCGGGATTTGCTGGTGTGGATTTGAGCCGCGAAACCCGCAAGTGCGCCAAGAAATCTTAAATTTTTATGTTCATCGCGCTCTTAGCGGTACTAATGATCTCGTGCGCGGTGGAGAGATTCGTGATTGACTGTGCTAAAATCGCAACAGCCATGACCCGCGAAAAACTCATCGCCCTGTTGAAGATTCACCTGGATGAAACGCGCCTTGTCGCCTTGATGGCTGTCCTCTTCCTCGCGGTGCAGGCGGGGCAGGGCATCGGCGAGAATGCCGCCTTCGCGTTGTTTCTCTCGCGCCTCAACGTGGATTTTCTCCCTTACATGTACATGGGCTTGGGGGTGATCGTTTTTATCGGCTCGATCTTCTACTCGGCAAGCCTCAGTCGTTTTCAAAACGCCAGCGTGGTCACCTATCTCTTCGGGGGAATCTTCCTGCTCTTTTTCGCGGAATGGATTGCCATCGAAGTATTGCGCCTCGCGATCTACCCGCTCCTCTGGCTGACCACCTTCGGAATGAGCGTCATCCTCGCCACCATGGTCTGGACGACGGCGGGCGAAGTATGCGACGCGCGACAGGCGAAGCGGCTCTTCCCGCTGTTTACCAGCATGGGCATTTTGGGGAGCGTGCTCGGCAACGCTCTGACCGGCGCCATTGCCAGCCTCGCCGGGACGGAAAACCTCATCCTGTTTTACGCGCTGTTAATCGGGGTCGGTTTCCTCGTCACGCGCATCGTTGCCCGCGACTATTTCAAAGTGGAAGTGATTCTCCCCGGCGCAAAGTTCAGCCCGCTCGACGATGTGCGCGCGGGGTATGAGTTCGTATCGCAATCCTCGTTGTTCAAATTGGTGGCGGGCACATCCATCCTGTACTCGGTGCTTTTCTTCGGTGTGGATTTCCCCTTCAGTGAAACGCTTTCGCACCAATTTGCGGAGGATGAAGCGGGTCTGGCGGGGTTCAAGGGCGCGTTCACCGGCGTCACCACCCTTGTCACGTTTTTGGTTTCGCTTCTGCTTGCCAACCGGCTATACGCGCGGCTGGGCATCGTCACCACGATCCTGATCTCGCCGCTTACCTACATCGCCGGCTTTATCATCTTTTATTTCAACTTCAATATCCAAGGCGCGGTGTTTGCGCGCTTTGCGCAACTGGTGGTGCTGGGTGGTCTGCTCGGCACGGCTTGGAACGCGCTCTTCAATGTGGTTCCCTCCGAACGGCGCGGGCAAGTGCTCGCGTTCAACAATGGGGTTCCCGCGCAGATCGGTGTGATCGTTTCGGGCTTGCTCATTCTGCTCAGCCGGCAATTTCTCGATACGCGCGTTGTATTGCTCCTCGGAGCGGTTGTGGCGCTCGTCACGGCGTTGCTCACGTGGCGCATGATTCCCGCGTATGGGCAGGCGCTTGTGGATGCCTTGCGAGCAGGGCGCGCCGATGTGTTTCACGAAGACGAGGAATCATCCATTGGATTCCAAAACGACCCAGCCGCGGTACAGATTCTGCTCACCGCGCTCGACGACCGCAAAGCGTTTACGCGCCGCCTTGCCATTGAGATGCTTGTGAAAGCGGATAACGTCCTTGCCCTGCCCGATATGATTCAACGCCTTGCCGACGCCGATGCGACTGTCCGCGCCGCGGCGGTGCTGGGCGTGGCGCGCCTGGGATCGAAATCGGTTTTGCCGCACATCATCGCCGCGCTGGACGACCCCGATAAGATTGTACAAGGACAAGCGCTCGCGGTTCTACCTCAACTTGGGGTTGATTCGTCTCCCCAATTGATTCGCACCCTCGAACGCCTGCTCAAAGACAACAGCGTGGAGATTCGCGCGCATGCCGCGGTGGTGCTGGTGTACTTCAGCAACAGCCGCCGCGCGTTGAATCTGCTCGCGGCATTAATGAAATCGGAGGACGCGGACGAGCGTCGGATCGCCGTTGATGCGTACAGCCATGTGCTGGATACGGTCAAGAACGACTCGACCCTGCACTTCGACCCGCGTCCGATTCTGAATGCGTTGGCTGACCCTTCGCCGGTGGTCCGGCGCGAGGCGGTGAAAACCGCCGCCAAACTGAACTGGAACGATGCCGTCGAAGCGCTGGCGGCGCGCCTGGAGGATGAAGATGCCGGGGTGCGGAAAGCCGCCTCCGCTGGTTTGAAGCAGGCGTGGAGGCGGGCGCGAAGCGTGATCGTGTCCATCCTTGAAACGCGGGAGGGAAATATCCTCGATGCCGCGCTGGATGCGGTTCCGCCCGGCGACCCGGAAGTACATGGAACCCTGCGGAGATACATTCTGAGGGAGGTGGCGAATATCCATCATGTGCGCGTCCTGCTGGCTGCGATTCCTCATGACCATCATGGGGCATGCACCCGCCTGCTCGAACAAACCCTGCGGAGTCGCGAACGGGCGGCGGAGGAGCGGTTGATCAAGGCGGTCGGGTTGTTTGGAAATCCGCAGGCGATGAATCTGGTGCGCAAGAGTTTGAACGCCGGGGATGCCAATGCGCGCGCCGCCGCGCTCGAGGCGCTCGAAACACTCGGCGACAAGGAAGTGACGCGCGAAATCCTGCCCATTTTGGATCGCGGTGGAATCTTCCAAGCGGAAAGCGTGGCGGAACTCTCGTTGCACGAGACGATGCTGCAATTGTTACGGGATGGCGATTACTGGCTGAGGGCGCTTGCCGCGCGCGCCGTGCCTGAGTTGGGCTTGAGGGAACTTGCGCCGGTCTTGCGGGTGTTGCGGAAAGACTCGGTGCGCTTCGTCCGCCATGCGGTGCGGAACGCGCTTTCTTATTTGGATGGCGAGGTTAAAATGAAGACACTAAACACGCTGTCAACAATGGAGCGAATCCTGTTGTTGCGCGAAATACCCATGTTTGCCGATCTTTCGCCGGAAGACCTTGAACGGATCGCCAATGTCGCGCAGGAACAGCTCTTCCTGAGCCGCGCGCTGTTGTGCCGCGAGGGCGACCCGGGCGACACGCTGTTCATGATCGTCACGGGTCGCGTGGACGTGGTGATCGGCTCGGGGAAAAAGGAAACCATAATCGCCACGCGCGGGCCGGGTGAGTTTGCCGGCGAGATGGCGATCCTCGAGTCTGCGCCGCGGTCTGCCACCCTGCGGGCGCGCGGTGAGGTGCGTGTGTTGGTGCTCGATGGCGGTTCGTTCACCTCGATCATGCTTGACCGCCCGGCAGTGGCAATCTCGGTGTTGAGGCATATGTCCAGCCGGGTGCGTGAATACAATGAAAAGATCGGCATTGCCGCCGGTTGACGACTCATCCGCATGCCGAAACCCTTGCGAAATAATAACGCGGACCGGTCGCGCTACGTCGTGGTTGCCGATTTGCCCGGGCGCTGGCGGGCGGAGATCATTGCAGTTGTCTTGAGGGAGGAGAGGGGATCGATGTGATGCCCGTCGAAGAGGCGATCCATCGTTCCACGCGCATGAGCGCGGTCTCACCGGTACAGGTGCTCGTTCCATGAGAAAATCGGAGGAGGCGCTCGAATTGGTGAAACCTTTTAATCGAAACCAAAACCAGGAAAATCCGAAGGAGAGTTCAAGTATGGCAAACAAGAAAAAGATCGAGGAACGCGAGAAGGTGTTGCAGGCGAAGCAAACGGAGCAAACCATTCAACGGGTCGGCATTGTGGTGATCGTGCTGGTGGTGGTGGGCTTGATCTACATGTTCGCCGGAAACCGCTCGCCTGCTACGGAGGGAAACGCAACGGTTAAACAATATAGCGCTCCGCCCGAAATGACGATCGACCCTGGGAAAAACTACTTTGCCACGTTCAAGATGCAGAACGGCGGTGAGTTCGTGGTTGAACTGTTCGCCAGCCAGACCCCGGAGACGGTCAATAACTTTGTTTTTCTCGCGCGCGATGGTTATTACGACGGCGTGACCTTCCATCGCGTGCTGGAGGGGTTTATGGCGCAAGGCGGCGACCCGTCGGGTACCGGAGCCGGCAGCCCGGGCTACGCGTTCGAAGATGAAATCGTCGAAGGTCTGGTGTTCGACCGCGAAGGCTTGCTGGCAATGGCGAATTCAGGACCAAACACAAATGGAAGTCAGTTCTTCATCACCTACGCCGCTACGAGATGGCTGGATGGTTTGCACACCATTTTTGGTCAGGTCATCGAAGGAATGGATGTGGTTCGGAATCTTACGCCTCGCGACCCGGATACAGCCCCGGCTTATTCCGGTGATGTGATCGAGACGATCGAGATAACGGAAGAGTAAATAGGATTGCATCGAGCGGATTGTCAATGGGAATCCAAAAAGCCAACCCACCAAAGGGCTGGCTTTTTTCTTGAAGAGTAGTGAAATTTGCGCCAGGAATTTTTACCGCAGCATGGAGTTCACCCACACCCTCCGCCGCTTTTGTCGCGCTTGAGATCGAGTTTGATCTTCTCGACGAATTCGAGATTTTCATATTCGATCGGGGAAGGGGAGCAGGATTCGTATCGATCTCCGAGCGCGGCAGGGAAGAGGAACGCCAACTGGTCTGGAGCAGAATCCAATCGGGGTTGAAACGGTTCGTCTTCCGTTGCGAAGAACCGAATCCAATTGTTGACACCTCCTTCGAGGATGTAGACGTTTGGCACGGTCGACGCGACAAGTGTCTTCCACGCATCGATGGCGGCGGTCTCGTCATTGCTCATGACGATGAAAACGGTGTTGGCGGGTGGTTCGCTGAGCAGGACCGGGATGACCTCGGTGATCTGTTCGAGTGGAATGTTGATCGCGCTTTCGATGTGATACAGGTTGTAATCTGCTTCGGGACGCACATCGAGGTAAATAGGGTTGATTGCCTGGTTATGTTTGGTCTTAAACGCCTCGGCGGGCGAGACAAACACAAGTCGGTTCGCCAGCATTTCGTCGGCGGTATAGATCGTTGTGATGACGACAGGGTCGCCGGTGAGTTGGGGGATGGATTCGCTTCGAGTGAAGGTGAGATTGGCGTAACGTTCTTCGAGCGAAGGTGACCCGATGACAACAACCGCTAGGGCAAGAACGATGAGTGCGCCTGCGCCAGCGATGCGGAGTTTCGGCTCTTTGGCGATGTCTTTTTTGCCGAATATGCGTTCGAGTTGTTCGGCTCCCCAGAACATGAACAATGCCATCAACACCACCAGGAAGACAACCCATCCGACGGGGATGCCGAACAACTGGTCGAGCGTAAGTCTCCCGTAATACCCGGCGTTATTCCACCATTGCGAGAAGTAGCGTTCCGTTTCGCCGAAGAGGAACGCGCCGACGAAACCGCCGAGCATGAAGAACATGCCGTCCACCTTGCCAGTAGACGCGGAAGCAAGCGAGGTTGTGGGGCAGAACCCGCCGACGATGAAGCCGATGCCCATGATGAGTCCGCCGAGGATGCCGGACCAGAGGTAGGTGGGGTTGACCCTCACCTGGGTGAAATTGAGCAAGCCCAAACTGACCGCGCCAAACAGCAAGACCATGGCGGTGACGATGGCGGTGAACATCACCTTGAGCACGGTCAATTCGGTGAAGTAG
>CAYPCK010000051.1:0-9744 GCA_964409185.1 uncultured Anaerolinea sp.
GTCTTTCACCATGCGCGGCCGGTGCAATCCTTTGAGCAAGCCGCCGCCGACAGAGGGCAACGCCCGGAACAGATCGTGCGCAGTATCCTCTTCCAGATCAGGGACAGTGAATTCATCATGGTGTTGATGGCGGGACCCGCGCAAATCGATTGGCGGAAACTACGCGCTCTCGTCAAACGCTCGCGGGTGCGCATGGCGACCGAAGACGAAGTACTGGAGGTGACCGGTTACCGCGTCGGGACGGTGAGTCCGTTCGGGGTGAAGAACCAGATCAATGTGGTGATCGACCCGAGCGTGTTGAAGGAAGAGGAGGTTTCCATTGGGTCGGGAGTCCGCAATACGGCGATCATCCTCAAAAGCGCAGACCTCCGCCGCGCGTTGAAGGACGCGGAGGTTTTGGATCTGGCGGAGGGGTTATAATCCAAATCATGAAACGGCTTGGCATCCTGCTTGTTTTTCTCGGCGCATTGTTGAGTGTTTTCCAACCCGCGCGCGCGCAAAGCGACTCGCCTCACGTCGTGGTTCTGACCATTGACGGCACGATCTACCCGCCCTTGATCGATTACCTCGAACGCGGCATGGATCACGCCGCGCAGAATGAAGCCACTTTGATCGTGATTCAAATGAACACACCGGGCGGCGACCTCGGCACCACAATAGAAATCGTCGAGATCATTCGCGCCAGCGTCATTCCCGTGGTTGTGTACGTCGCGCCCAACGGAGCGCTGGCGGGGAGCGCGGGGGCGATCATCACCATGTCGGCGCATGCCTCGGCGATGGCGCCGGAGACGGTCATCGGCGCATCCACGCCGATCAGCGGGACCGGTGAAAACCTCGATTCCGACGCGCGCGCCAAGGGCATCAACGCCGCGCAGGCGCTCATCCGCCCGTTCGTGGAACCGCGCGGGGAGGAAGCGCTGGAACTGGCAAACGCCATGATCGCGGAGGCGAAAGCCGTCACCGCACAGGAAGCGTTGGATGCCGGGCTGATCGACTTCATCGCCGATGATCTCGAAGACCTGCTCAACCTGCTCAATGGTTTTACGGTTGACGTGTTCGCGGGTCCGCTCGAGTTGAATCTGGATGACCCCGAAATTGACCCGGTGGACATGTCCGCGATCGAACGCCTGCTCTTCATCCTCACCGACCCGAACATCGCCTTCCTGCTCATCGCCATCGGCATCCAGGCGGTGCTGATCGAGATCTCGAGCCCCGGCGGCTGGGTGGCTGGGTTCATCGGCGTCGTCTGCCTCACGCTTGCCTCGTACGGTTTGGGCGTTCTGCCGGTCAACTGGTTTGGGGCAATTTTTCTGATCACGGCATTCGTGCTGTTCATCCTCGATATCCAGGCGCCTACGCACGGCGCGCTTACCACGGCGGGGGTCGCCTCGTTCATCGTCGGCGCGCTGGTGTTGTTCAACTCGCCGGGCACGCCGGAGTTCCAGCAGGTATCGGTGCCGCTCGTGATCTTTGTCGGGCTGGGGATTGGGGCGTTATTCTTCCTGCTCCTGATTTACGCGCTGCGGGCATTGCGCGCACCGGTCGCTGTTGGGGCGGAGTCTTTGGTTGGGAAGGTGGGAACCGCCCGAAGTTGGGAGGAAGCGGCGGGACAGGTCCAACTAGATTCGGAGCTGTGGAGCGCGGAGTCCTCGAACGCCTCCGATCAGATCAGTAAGGGCGATACAGTGGAAGTTGTCGAAGTTAGCGGAATCCGATTGAAAGTGAAAAAGAAGTAATTTATCTGGTGGTCGAATAGTCCCGCGATGCGTGTCGCGGGACGTATTGAGACCACGCCTCAAACCAACCTTATGCCTGCCTCCCCCACCCGAGACCGAATCATCCCCGCAGCGGACGTGCGCCCCCTGCGCCGCCCCGAATGGATCAAAGTGCGAGCGCCCGCGGGCGAAAGTTACGAACGCGTGCATGCGTTGATGCGCTCGAAATCACTGCATACTGTTTGCGAAGAAGCGATGTGCCCCAACCTCGGCGAATGCTGGGGCAGCGGCACCGCGACGTTTCTGATGCTCGGCGATGTCTGCACCCGAACCTGCGGATTCTGCGACATCAAACACGGCAAGCCGACATTGATGGACTGGGGCGAAGCGGAGCGAGTCGCGCAAGCCGTGAAATCCATGGATTTGAAGCACGCGGTCATCACCTCCGTGAATCGAGACGAGAGGCGGGATGGCGGAGCGCCAATCTTTGCGATGGTGATTCGGAGAATTAGAGAATTACTGCCGGGCTGTTCGATCGAAGTGTTGATCCCCGATTTCAAAGGCTCGCTCGAAGCGTTGAAGATCGTCATGGACGCGCGACCCGAGATTTTGAATCACAACGTGGAGACCGTCCCGCGATTGTTCAAGCAAGTGCAACCGCAGGACAATTACGAATGGGCGGCGGCGACCCTCTCGAACGCGAAAAAACTCGACCCCGAGGTGTTGACCAAATCGGGCATCATGCTCGGTTTGGGCGAAACCATGGATGAGGTGAAAGCCGTGATGCGCGATCAACGCTCATGGGGCGTGGATATATTGACCATCGGTCAATATCTTCAACCGAGCAAGAAGCATATGCCGATTGATCGTTACTACACCATGGAAGAATTCGCGGAACTGCGCGAGTACGGCAAAGATATTGGCTTTAAATGGGTGGAGTCGAATCCGCTGGTGCGGTCGTCGTACCACGCCGCGGAGCAGGTCCGCGCGTTGAGCGTGGTGCATCGGAAGTTGTATGGGGAGCAAAGAGTAGAGAATTAGGGATTAGAGATTGGAGACTCCCGCTTGACTCGCAACGTCAGCGGGAGTTTTTTATTGCTCCATGTGATTCACAAACCAAGTGAAGCCCACCCCCAGCGCCGCGCCTCCTGCAGTGGAGGATGCCAGCAGGCTCACCGTCGTCACTTTTGACATGGCGAGAGGCACCTCGCCTCCAACGCGGATGCCGAACTGGTCGAAGAGCAGGATGGTGAGTAGAAGCGCGAGCGTGGAGGCGAGGCTCGTGGTAATCGCCATTGTCCACGCGGCTTTGAAATTGCGGAGCAGGATGCCGTACGCGAGACCGACGCAGAGCGTGACTCCCCCAACCAGCCCGCTCATCGTCCACGCGTAGAGGATGTGAATCGGCGTCCCATCGGCGAGCCAGCCATCCAGGTTTGAAAGAGGCGAGAACCACGCGGCGAAAATTCCGATGAGGGTGGCGAGTCCGAGTTTCCACCAGGCGCGGTATCCGCTGATTCGTCCGAGCAGATAATTCCATCCGAACGAACAGACCATCAACACAAGTATTTTGTTCGATCCGTTGGCTTGCAAGAGATTCACCAGTGGATCAACCGCCGCAGTTTGGGTCGCCTCGCGGAAAAGGATCAACCAGAGCAAGGACCCAGCGGGAAAACCGAGGAAGGATGCCGCGGCTAGCGCGCATTGCCATGCAACACAGGCAGGAGAGGGGGGTTTTATGGTTTTAGAGTTCATTGCCATGACGCCGAGCGTATCAATGATACACCGAACGGCGCCGGTGCGTTCCACCGGGTAAAATAAATGAGGAGGCAGGCATGCCAAAGAAAGCGGAACCCAAAAGCAGGAAATCGAAAGAACCACAGGAGGAGACCGACGTTATCCTGATCGTCAAAGGCGCGGGGGAGCAGGCGGAGGACGACCACTTGAATATCTTCCTGCGCGGGTTCTGGCCCGCGGTCAAGTCGCTGGATAAGAAAGCGACGATGCGGCAGGTGAGCGTGGACGAATCCGTCAGCGGGTCGTCGCCGCACAACGCAGACGGAAAGTTGCACCGCCACCTGACGGAGATCCGCGCAAAGTTACCCGACCCGAAAGAGGAGCCGGGCAAATATGCGCCGCGAAAAATCTGGCTGCGAGAATCGTACTGGGAAAACGAGGTGCTTCCCTCCAGCGCGCTGAACAACCTTTCGCGGGAATGGAACATGTCGTCGCATGTGTTCGCCAACATGTTCCAGGACCTGTTCTTCACGCGCGACAGCGCCGAACGGAAGGATACCCTGAAGGGCGTTTTGAACGACACAGGCAACCTGCATATCAAAGGGGAAACCGCGGCGAAGAACATTTACAAGGAATTCCTGCGCCCCAACGAATTGGATTTCTGGGGCAGTTACCTGTCGTACACGTTGCTTTTCTTGTTGCTCTTTCTGCCGCTGGCGCTCTCGCCGATCGTCGAACCGAACCGCATGTCGGCTGTGCTTACGGGCATGTTCCCATCCATCACGATTCCCGAATCGCTGGCGCGGAGCGAGATCAACGGGATTGCGCTGGCGCTGGTGATCGCGTTGATCTGGGCGGCGGCGCCGGCGCGCGAACTTTCGAAGATGGTCAACCTGCGCTTCGAAACCCAGAGCAACCTGTATCTCAAACAGGCGCCGGGCTTGCCCAGTTGGACGCTGGTGCTGTTGATCCTGCTCCTGCTGACGTTCCCGCTCAGTTACCTGACCGTGCTCGCGGGTGTGCTGGGTATTCAGGTGGCGCTGTTGGTCACACGCCGCATCTTGTGGAAGTATCGCTACTACTCGAACAGCGATGTGGACCATGCCAAAGAATATTACGAGTATAGAATCATGAAGGACGGCAAACCGGTCACCCGCATCGGCGAAGTGGACGAGTGGTGGTTCCTGCGCCTGCTGTTCTCGCCCCTGTTCTATCGCTACTTTATCTTCCTCGCCCTGCCCATCGGTTTCCTCGTCACGAGCGTTGCCGGCTTCCTGAAATGGACAAAAGTGCTGGGCGGGCTGGGCGAAGCGCTGGACGGCGCGATCAAGTTCATGCTGGTGGGCTACATGGACGATGTGGTGAACTACGCCACCGACCCGGTGCAGGCGCACCGCGTGAGAAGCATCGTGATGGAAGACATCAAACGCTACCACGATCTCGGCGAAGTCAAACGGATTCACATCGTCGCGCACTCGCAGGGGACGCCGATCACGTTCGAGACCCTCTTCCATTACCTCGATCCGGAATATCAAAGGAAGATCTACACCTACGTTACCCTCGGCAGTGTGTTGAGTTATTACCACCAGGCGCGCGGCGCGCTCGACCCGGTGTATTACAACCGCTTCAAGATGCCGATCCGCGCCGATCAATTCCCGGGCTGCGACACCCCGCGCGATACGAAACGCCCCAGATCCCCGCGTTACGAATTCAAGTGGTTCAACTTCTGGAACTTCACCGACCCGATCACCGAATTTTACGGGCTGGATGAATACACCTGGTTCAACGGCGAATGGAAGACCGACCCGGACACCAACGCGGAAACGCCGGCGCGAGGATATACCAGCCCCACGAACATCCGCACCGCTTCTTCGCTCGCCAAAAACCACGGGGAGTATTGGGATAACCTGGAAAAGTTCCAAAAGCCGTTCGCCAAACGGATTCTCGGCGAGTTCCGCCCCGAAGAATGGAACCGGGAACGCGCTCCCAAGCATTGGTTGATCGACCGCATCGGTCATCATAACGCCGTCCTGTTGTTATTCCCGCTTGTCTTGGTGCTCCTCGCCGATCTCGGCTTTGGTCTCTTCCTGTTTTCCAGGACCTATGTGGCAAGTTATCTTTCCGACATAACTGAAATCGTCATGGAAGAGTTCATGCAGATCTTCCCCGCGCAGGAGTGCGCTGACCCAACCCTCGCGCATCGCCTGCTCGACGAGTCCACCTTTGGTTATCTCAAACAACTCTGGAGCAAGTTCCTGGCTGGCTCGTTAATCGTGCTGGGAATTTGGGCGGTGGGCGATTGGGTGAGCCAACTGCTCCGCACCTCGAGACTGGGGAAGAAGGACGTCCCGCTGAAGGCTGAGGTGAAAGAGCCCAAGGCGCGGTAACAGAATCACTGTCGAGAGAGACCGGCTTGTCACCGGTCTCTTTTTGTTTTTCGGGTATCATTGCGCCCACAGGAAAGGATTCATGGATCACAAAATCATTGACGGGAAGAAACTCGCGCAAGTTGTGAAGGACGATGTGCGCGAACGCGTGACAAAACTCAAGGAACAAGGCTGGACGCCGCGCCTGGTCTCGATTGACGTGGGCGACAGCGCGGCGGTCTCGCTGTATATCAAGAACCAGCAAAAGGCGGCTGAGAAGGTCGGCATCGAGTTCGAGCACCACCACTACCCCGGCACCATCACCCAGCGCGAAATGGACGCGGCAATCCAGGCGCTCAACGTGGACCCGCGCGTGACGGGCATCATCCTGCAACGCCCGGTGCCGAAGACGCTCGACCTCGAAGAACTGGAAAACACCATCCACCACAGCAAGGATGTGGAGGGGATGAGTTCGCTTAACATCGGCAACATCGTCTACGGCGATTCCTCGCTGGGACCGTGCACCTCGCTCGCCTCGGTGGAATTGCTCAAGTCCACTGGGCTGAACCTGCGCGGGCTGGAGGTGGTCGTTGTCGGTCACTCGGAGATCGTGGGCAAGCCGGTGGCGTTACTGCTCGTGGAAGACCTGTGCACGGTGACGATCTGTCATCACGGCACGCGCAATTTGTCGTATCACACGCGGCAGGCGGACGCGCTGATCGTGGCGGTCGGCAAGCCCGGCCTGATCACAGCGGATATGGTGAAGCCGGGCGCGGCGGTGATCGACATTGGAATCAACCAGGTGGAGGTCACGCTCCCCGATGGCACGCGCAGCACGAAGGTGGTTGGAGATGTGGATTTCGAAGGCGTTAAAGAAGTGGCAGGCTGGATCACCCCGGTGCCCGGCGGAGTCGGTCCGATGACGGTGGCAATGTTGTTGCGCAACACGGTGGTCGCCACCGAGCGCCAGCGCAAACAATACGAAGAGGCGATGCGCACATGAGCGCGATCGAAGTCACCCAACGCTCCGCCCCTGCCCCGGTGACGGTCTTCCGGTTGCTCGAGCGTATCACGCTCGAAAATTTCGCCGAGGTCGAAGAATTGACGAAGGAAGCGCACGCGAACGGGATGCGAAGCCTCGTGCTCGACCTGAGCGGGGTCGATTCGCTTTCGAGCATCGGCGTGCGGGCGATCGTGGTGATGCACAAGATTTTGGCGAAAGAGGGGGGCAACCCGTTGAAATTGGCGGGCGTTTCCCCCGGCATCCGCGAGGTGTTGAAGATTTCTGGGATCACGAAGTTCATCGAAATTTATGATACGGTTGATGATGCGGTGAGGTCGTTTGGATAGTTGCATTGCGTCATGCGGAGGGGCGCCCTTTACCCCGAAGCGTCTCCAACATGCAATACCGAGATCCATCGGTGACTAAGAACGCTTCCTCAAGGTGACACGTTCCTGTAATTTTTCCAACGACAACTCAGCCAGCGACTTGACGACGATGTCTGCGCCTGCGAGGGAGAGCAAGGCCGTCACTGGATTTGGAACCGCGACGACGAAGATGCCCGCGCGGTTGGCGGCTTTGACGCCGTTGGGGGAATCTTCGAGGACGATCGCCGCTTCTTTCTCCACGTGCAGTTGATTCAAGGCGGTGAGGAAGAGGTCGGGGTTCGGCTTGGTTCGTCCCACGCCCACGTCGTCGGCGCAGACGATGGTATCGAAGTGGTGGAAGATGCCGAGGCGTTTGGCGTGGTTATCCACCCAGGCGTGCGGGGAACTGGAGGCGATGGCGAGTTTGAGGTTGCGCTGTTTTGCGGCGCGGATCATATCCAGCACGCCGGGCAGAATGGGCTGGGATTGGATGAGGGTGAGGCTCTCGGCGAAATGGCGGGTACGCAGATGGTTTGAATCCAGCCGACCCTGCGAGAGATGCGAGAGGTGGTCGGCGGCGTCGAAGTCCGAGAGGCCGTATCCGCCGACGATCCGTCCCCAGTCTGCGTGGGGGAAATCGAATCCGTTTTCTTGATAGATATTTTTCCAAACGAGGTATTCGGGGGTTTCGGTGTCAAGGATGAGGCCATCGAAGTCGAAGAGCAAGGCGTTGAGCATGGAGGGAATTTTTTTACCACAAAGGCGACGCGTTGAGGCTGTCGAAACGACACAAAGGGCACAAAGGACAAATCGAGTTCTTGTCGTAGAGCAGGGCGTTGAGCATGGAGGGATTATACTCAGGGGAACTCTTAACCGCGAAGACGCGAAAAGCGCCAAGGAGAGCATAAAGATGGACGATCTATATTACGGCGAGTACATTCAGCTCGATGCCATTTTGAACAGCCAGAAGCCGCGCAGTTTTACGCGGATGGAGGACGGCAACGATGAGATGCTGTTCATCATCATTCATCAGGCGTATGAGTTGTGGTTCAAGCAGATCATCTTTGAGTTGGACCTGGCGCGGAATCTTTTCGTGGGCGGGCGCATTGACGATAACGCGGGCGAGATGGGCGCGGCGGTACACAAGTTGAAGCGCATCGTGAAAATTTTGGAACTGGTGAACCAGCAGGTGAGCGTGCTGGAGACGATGACCGCGCTGGATTTTTTGGAGTTCAGGAATTATTTGCTTCCCGCTTCGGGGTTTCAGAGCAAGCAGTTCCGTTTGATCGAGGCGAAACTGGGGTTGAAAATGGAGGAGCGGCACAAGCGTGAATATTATAAGCACACGCGGCGCGGCAGTTTGTCGGAGGAGGATATGCAGGAGGTGACGCGCGCGGAGGGCGAGCCGACGTTGAAGGGGTTGATCGTCGCGTGGCTGGAGCGGATGCCGTTCTTCGAGGAGGAGTATTGGGCGGAGTATGTTTCGTCGAGCGATGCGAACGCGGACAAGTTCTGGTCGGATTATCGCAAGGCGTACCGCGAGAGTTTGTCGGCGGGCGAGGGCGGGCGGTATGCCGAGTTCGAGAAAGTGTTATTCAACGAAGGCCGCGGCGATCTGACCCCGAAGGCGTTGCAGGCGGCGTTGTTCATCACGTTGTATCGCGAACTGCCGATCTTTCAGTATCCGTTCGAGTTGTTGAATACGCTTTCGGAGATCGATGAATTGCTTTCAAACTGGCGCTATCGTCATTTTTCGATGGTGCGGCGCATGATCGGCATCCGCGCGGGGACGGGGGGGACGAGCGGGGCGGGTTATCTCGAGGGGACGTTGAGTCAGCATTACGCGTTTCGCGAGATCACCGAGTTGGCGACGTTTCTCATTGAGAGGAGCAAACTTCCGCAATTGCCGAGTGCCTTGAGGGAGAGGGTGGGATACGGTAAGTAGTAATTGGTAAGTGAGTAGAGAGTAGAGATTGGAGAATTAGTGAATTAGGCGTGGAGGGGGGATTTGATTCCGATTTACGATTTGCGATTTACGATTTGCGAGTTGGAGGTTTTGTAGTGAGCCTCACTGGTCTAACAGACTTTTTACCGCCATGCCGCCGCGCTGGATGCAAAGGGCATGGGTGTAAATCATTATAGTCTTGACATCCCTTCGACAGGCTCAGGGCGGCGGATTCGCGATTGGGGGAATAGTACGTAGTAATTGGTAATTCGAGATTGGAGACTAGAGATTGGAGACTAGAGATTGGGGATTGGAGAATTAGAGAATCAGCCGTCCAGCGGGGATTTGACAGCGAGTCCACCGCGCTGAAGAACGTGTGTATAAATCATGGTGGTTTTCACGTTTTTATGACCAAGTAGTTCTTGCACGGTGCGAATATCCCTTCGGCTTCGCTCAGGGCAAATTCCACCAGTTTGCAGGAGATGGATGGCGAAGGAGCGGCGGAAGGTTTGGATTTCTTCGACGCCCATGTCTTTGGGGTGGCGTTTGCCGTGGTGCAGGATGTAGCGTTTGATCCATTCGGTGTAGGTTTGTTCGGTGCGGCGCGAGTAGT
>CAYPCK010000052.1:0-9511 GCA_964409185.1 uncultured Anaerolinea sp.
ATCCGCCCCCCAGCGCAAGGAATTCAAATTGACCACCAGCCATATGTTGTGGATGGGTGGAATTCTTGCCTTGCTAATCGGCGGAATTGGAATGTATCAACGATTGACCGAGGGATTGCGCCCGACGGCGCTCGGTTCTTATATACCCTGGGGACTGTGGCTGGCTACCTATGAATATTTCATCTGGCTGGAGATCGGTTCGTTGGTGGTCTTCACCCTGATGATGTATGTGTTCAAAATTCACCCAATATTGCACAAAATGGCATTGACCCTCTACCTGACCGCGCTTGCGATCCTTGCAATGGCTTTGATCCTGATCGGTCTTGATCTTGGGCACCCATTTCGCTTCTGGCATGCGATGGTCTGGTCCCAGTGGAATTCCCCGCTGACATGGATGATCTGGGCGCACATGATCTACATGATGGTGCTGGTCGGCAAACTGCTGATCGAAGCCTACGGCAAATCGGCCGGACTCAAGAAGATAGGCATCTGGCTTTCGTACATCAGCATACCGCTTGGATTTGCATTGGTTGCGATTGCCGGTTCCGTATTCAGTATTGTGGCCGGGCGTCCTGTCTGGCAGGGCAACGGGCTTCCGCTATACTTCCTAATCAACTCGCTCGTGGCTGGCACGGGGTTGTTAACCTTCCTTTTCGTTTGGTTCTACCCGAACAAGCAGGAGCAGGACTACATTTACACGGTGCGTTGGATGGGCAAATTGCTATTGGGCTTGCTCACCGTCGGCTTGACCACTGCAGCACTGGGCGGCATGGTGTTGTTCTACCCGGGCATTCCCGCTCAGGTAGAAGCGCTGAAGATAACTCTTTTTGGTCCGTTGTGGTGGCTGTACTGGATTTTGCATATCGGTATCGGCGTGCTCATCCCGATTTTCCTGCTGTTGGCAAAAATACCTTCGCCAGGTCAGATCGGGGTGGCTGCCGGGTTGTTGATCGCAACCTTCATTGTTGTGCCGCTCAATATCGTCGTCCCGGCGCAGACCGTTATCGGCGTTCTCGAAGCAGAGTTGGTCAACGCCTTCCACGGTCCCACCTTAATGGCGGATTATTTCCCAACTATTTCCGAATGGCTTGTCACCTTATTTACGATGGCGTTTGGGTTCCTGGTATTCCTGTTCGGGTTTACCGTTTTACGCCTGCGCCCTCATACCGACTTGACCTCCAAGGAGGTAAACTCATGAATACCAAACAACTTATACGCTGCAATATTTCCCGCCGCGATTTTCTCAAACTAGCGGGAGTGGGCGGCGCGTCGGCGGTATTTTTGGGCAGCCTGCCCAAGGTGCAGAAGGCGATGGCGAAGAGTGAAAGTTCGGCTTATCCTCTGACCGACCCCGCCATGCAAGTCTATTCCGTCTGCCAGCAATGCAATACGCAATGCGGAATCAAAGTCAAGATCGTGGATGGCGTTGCTGTCAAGATCGAAGGCAATCCCTATTCGCCGTGGAACCTCGTCCCCCACATGGCGTATGAGACTCCGCTTGCGGATATGGGCAGGATGAGTGCGCCGCTCTGCCCCAAGGGACAGGCGGGGCTGCAAGCCGCGTACGATCCCTTCCGCATTACGCAGGTGCTCAAACGCGCTGGCAAACGCGGCGAGAATAAATGGGTGACCATTCCCTTCGATCAGGCGATCACCGAGATCGTCGAAGGCGGCAAGTTATTCGCCAATGTCAACGGCGAAGAAAACCGCGAAGTGGAAGGCTTGCGCTCCCTGCGCGCACTCACCGATGTGCAGGTCATGAAAGATATGAACGCCGCCATCGGCAAGATCAGATCCGAAAAAGATGTTGAAAAGAAAAAGGCGTTGATCGAACAGTTCAAGACCGATTTCGCCGCCGACATGGATAAGATGATCGACCCCGAACATCCTGATTTTGGTCCGAAGAACAACCAGATTTTGTACTTCTGGGGACGCAAGAAGGGCGGGCGCTCAGACATCGCGCATCGCTTCTTCGGCTCCGGCTTGGGAACGACCAACCGCCACGGTCACACGACGGTTTGTCAGGGTTCGCTGTATTTCTCTGGCAAATCTATGAGCGACCAGTGGGATGCCGCCACTGCCAAGTTTACGGGCGGCGCGAAGGCTTACTGGATGGGCGACACCGCCTCCGCGGATTTTGTCATCTTCGTGGGTTCTTCTCCCTTCGAAGGCAATTACGGTCCCACCAACCGCGTGCCGCGCATCACGGATCGCCTCGCGACGGGCGAGTTGAAATTTGCGGTCATTGACCCGCGTCTCTCCAAGATCGGCGGCAAGGCATGGAAGTGGCTGCCCAACAAACCCGGCAGTGAAGGCGCGATCGCGCTGGCACTGATCCAATGGATCATTGCCAACGAACGCTACGATGCCAAATACCTCGCGCTTGCGAATAAAGCCGCCTCCGCCGCCGCCAAAGAACCGACCTGGTGCAATGCTTCCTGGCTGGTCAAGATAGACCTTGAAAAGGGCACGCCGGGGAAATTCCTGCGCGGCTCCGAACTCAAACTGGTTGAGAATAAGGAAGAGGAAGTGGATGGCAAGAAGGTTGTGACCTACCTGACCACACCGTCAGATGGGACAGAGCCAGTAGTGTATGCCACAGACCCCTTCGTCGTGTTGGATGCGGATTCCAATCCTGTGTTGTTTGACCCGAACGATGCGGAACGTCCCGTTGTGGCTGGTCAACTGTTTGTTGAAAACGTCACGGTTGGCGAATTCACGGTCAAGAGCGGTTTGCAAATTTTGAAAGAATCCGCCAATGCCAAGACAATGGAAGAATGGTCTGAGATCAGCGGCGTGCGCGTCAAGGATTTGGAAGACCTTGCCTTCGAGTTCACCTCGCATGGCAAGAACGCCTGCGTGGATATTCATCGCGGCGTGAGCCAGCACACCAACGGCTATTACAATGTGATCTCGTGGTACAACCTCGCCCTGCTGATCGGCAACTTCGACTGGCGCGGCGGACAGGTGTATGCCAGCACGTATGATCTTTCTGGCGCGAAGGCGGAAGGTCCCTTCCTGTTCAGCAAAGCCGACCCAGGCGCGCTCGCTCCGTTTGGTCTGAGCCTCATCCGCCACGACGCGAAGTATGAAGAATCCACCATCTACATGAACCTGCCTGAAGATCAGCATTATCCCGCCAAACGCAATTGGTATCCATTGGCGTCGGATGTGTACGAAGAGATCATCCCATCGGCGGGCGATATGTATCCGTACCCGATCAAAGCCGCCTTCATGTACATGGGCTCGCCTGTGTATTCCCTGCCCGGCGGTCACAAGTGGATCGAGATTTTGCAGGATGTGAAAAAGATTCCATTGTTCGTCGCCAATGACATCATCATCGGCGAGACCAGCATGTATGCCGATTACATCTTCCCGGATGTTTCCTATCTCGAACGCTGGGAGTTCGGCGGCTCGCACCCGAACATCACCTTCAAAGTGCAGGGCGTGCGCAATCCCGTCATCACGCCGCTCACCGGCACGGTCAAGGTGTATGGGCAGGAACAGGCGCTTCAGTTTGAATCCATGCTGCTCGCATTGGCGGAAAAGCTCGAACTGCCCAACTTCGGTCCCAACGGTCTTGGCGAAGGCATTGACTATAACCATCCCGATGACCTCTATCTGCGCATGGTCATGAACCTTGCCTATGGCGAAAAGAAGGAATTGGAAGACGCTGTGCCAGAAGCGACCCCTGAAGAAATTGACCTGTTCATCAAGTCCCGCTCGCATCTTCCCAAGGCGGTATTTGATCCTGAACGTTGGCAGGCGATTACGGGTGAGCTTTGGTCGCGCGTGGTAACGGTCATAGCGCGCGGCGGACGTTTCCAGGCATACGAAAAAGGTTATCCCGGCGACGGCGTGCGCCCCGGCTCCTTCGACGAACCCTACGTCATTCCGACCGGCACAAAGTTCGGAAAGATGATCAACATGTATCTGGAAAAGAATGTCGGCGTCAAGCACGCTGGCACGGGCAAATCGCTTTCCCCCATTCCCACTTTTGTCGAGCCGTACACGGGCTTCGACGGCAATGTCATTGAGGACGAGAAGGACGGCTACGATCTTAAACTCATCACCTACCGGGAAATCGCGCAAACCAAGAGCCGCACACCGGGCAACTACTGGCTCAAGGCGCTCCTGCCCGAAAACTTCGTGCTGATGAACAGCGCCGACGCTTCCGAACGCCGCCTGAACGATGGCGATCAGGTCAAGATCAGTTCCGCATCCAACCCGAAAGGCGAATGGGACTTTGGCAACGGGCAAAAGCGTGACATCGTCGGCAAGGTCAAGGTCGTAGAAGGGATGCGCCCAGGCGTGATCGCTTTTGCGCTGGGCTTCGGTCACTGGGCATATGGCTCGCAGGATATGACCATCGATGGCACGACCATCCTCGGCGATGAGCGCCGCTTTGAGGGCTTCCATGCCAACGCCGCCATGCGCACGGATCCCATCGTCACCAACACCTGTCTCTTCGACCCCGTCGGCGGATCGGCTGTGTTCTACGATACGCTGGTGAAAGTGGAAAAGGCGTAGTTTTTACCCTCACCCCTGCACCCCTCTCCCAGTGGGAGAGGGGACGGGGGCGAGGGAATAGGAGCATCCCATGTTTCATTTAGGCCAAACGGAATTGATCGTTATCCTCGTTGTTGTCGTTCTGTTGTTTGGGGTTGGGCGCATTGGTAAAATTGCGGGCGAACTGGGCTCAGGCATCCGCTCCTTTAAGGAAGGATTGAACGGAAATAACGAAAACAAGCAGTGATCAATGTCACTGTTTGAAAGCCAAAAGATTCGATATATTTATGTATTTCTCCGAAGCCTGATTGCCTAAACATCATCGCATGGCAAACAGGACAGACTATCCCAGATTGTCCAGGTAAAAGTGGAAACGCTTTCCCCCCGATTTGGAAAGGAGACCGACTCTCGATTCATTTGAGGCTGTCCTTCTCCATAGGACAGCCTTTTTTTTCTTTATGTCATTGCGAGATGGCGCTCTTTCGTCGAAGCAATCTCCACTTATGGAAGAAACGTATGAATATTCAACCTCTGCTCGAAAAATCCTCCCGCGACCATTCCCATCTCTGCCCGCGCCAGATCCTCGGTGTGCGCATGGGATTATGCGGACTCAAGGCATTGGGCTTATCCGCGAATCAGGGCAGCAAACGCCTGCTGGTCATCACCGAAACCGATGGTTGTTTTGCGGATGGACTCTCTGCCGCCACAAACTGTACTGTCGGCCACCGCACCTTGCGCGTGGAAGATTACGGCAAAGTCGCGGCAGTATTCGTGGATGTGAACACAGGTTCAACACTCCGTGTGGCGCCTGTGTTGGATATTCGACAGAAGGCATTCAGATACACGCCCGGCGAACCGCGTCATTTCTTCGCGCAGATGCAAGCCTATCAAGTCATGCCTGACGTCGAAATGTTTATGATCACTGAAGTGCAATTGACCACACCCATCGAATCCATCGTCTCGCGCCCAGGCGTGAGGGTCAACTGTGATGTGTGCGGTGAGGAGATCATCAACGAGCGCGAGATCCACCGCGAAGGTCTAGCGCTCTGCCACACCTGCGCGGGCGATTCGTATTATCACTTGCCTATTTACATCCCAACACAACAGGGAATGACCGTTGAATAATCCTATCCTATATCTACTGGTATTTGTTGTCGCTGTGCTATCTTCCAGCGTGGGCTTTGATCGGCAGTCAACTCGGCGCGTATATTGTCCATCGCGACGGGTTGAGTATCACGGGTTTGTCGAACAAGGTCCCCTGGGGGTTATGGGTGGTCATTGATCTCGCCTCGATCACCCTCGGCGGCTCCGCCTTGTGCTCGGCGTGACCGTTTATCTCATGCGCACCAAACGCTTTGAGATCGTCGCCAAACTTGCGGTCTTGCTCGGTTTTCTCGGCTACACTGACCCGGGATTGAAACTCCCAACTTCACAAAACCGCATCAAGGTTGATGCAGTTTTGTTAGATATGCTACGGGAACAGCTTTACATACAAACTCTGGGCAAATTCGAACAACGCTTGGCGGGCAGGGTCGTCCCACTCACTCAAGCCTGCCCCAAAGAACTCCACACGGACGACCATCCGATCGGCGACACCTTCCGGGTCGGAGGCATCCACTTGCGTAGATTCGAATTTGCGCATCCAATCGAAGAACCGATTTTGCTCCTCGGTCGAGATCAGGTCGGCAAAAGCCATTCGGGTTTGATCAGTCTCTGTGCGACAATCACGGCCATAGGCTTCTCCGGAAAGGAAGACGGTAAGGCTGTTACAAAAACCGGCGATGCCCCCTTCGCGCATCCAGGTGAGGGCAAGGGTTGCCGGCTGGACGAGCGCCCCGTCCTCACTGACCCGGTACTCGAATTCGAATCCGTTCGCCGCGAGGACGACAACTTTACCCGCCGTGACAACCTGCGCGCACGTCTCCTCGAATAACGCCACCCCCAGGCACGCGTCGGTAAATTCCATTTCTGAACTGCTGACAACGGAAATATCCCGCTCCTGCAAGTTTAGGTTGTATGCCAGTTGCGCGATCAACGCCTGTTCGAGTAAGCCGGAAGGCGCGGCGCCCGGTACAACCACCGTTTGGGTCCCGCTTTTGTTGGTGCGCACTTCATAGGTTTTATCGTCCGCTTGCAGGATGATCTTAAAGCCGGGCACGATCGCCTGTGTGCACATCACACCCTCTCGTTGAATGCCCAGGCATCCGTCGGGCCATTCCACCTCTTCCGTGGAGAGAATGCCGACTTGGTCGGTGGGCAGGCTCAACGTCGAAGAGAGCCGTTCGATCGCCGCCTGTTGCGCGGGCGTCAACTCGGAGGCGGGGGTCTCCATGTCCGGAACAAGCGGTTGTTCCGTCGGCGTCGCTGTCGGCGCGCAGGCAGACACACTCAAAAGCAACATTGAGAAAACAAGAAAGAACTTTTTCATTCATACTCCTTGGCTTTGGCAGTGACGCTGTCGCGATGGGGATTGTTCCGAAAGCCGGTATAATCGGCGCATGCGCCGCCGAATTGCGATCGCTCTTTTGGTAATTGTAACCGCATGCGCGCCACGCCCCGACCCGGACATTCAGATTCAGGTTGCCGTGATGTCCACGCTTGCCGCGATTTCCACTCCCACATCGCAACCGATACCCACGCTGTACCCCACTCCCACGGCGTTCAGCCTGGAGGGTTTGTTCTGTGAATACCAATTTTGCGTCGGGCACCCGTCAGAGCTGGCGTTTTACGATGTCAGCGCGCAACAAAACCCCACCTCGCCCAGCACCTACTCGCAGGGACTGCTCGCCGCATTCAACGGCAACCTGTTCATTCAAATGATCTGGCAGCTCGCGCCTGGCGCGGCGGACCCGCAATTTTTACTGGACCTGATCCTCGAAGACGGGCTCGACACACGCTTCGGAAACCTGGACGTGAAACTGATTCGCGATATGAACGTTGTCTACACCCCGATCACCTCCTCCGCCACGCCTCTGCTCCCCAGCGGAGCCGCCGCGGCATGGACGTGCGGCGACCGCGTCTTCGCATGGAAAGTGTACAGCCCGCAACCCGATAACACACAAGCCCTGTTCGATATGGCAATGGAGCGATTTCGATGCAACCGTTAGAAACCCCAAAGGGGAGCATTAATTTTCGACCCGCCAGCTTTGCCGACGTGGAAATGTACCGCGAGTTGAGGTTATTCGCCCTGAAGGACACGCCCACCGCGTTCAGCGCAGACTACCTGGCAAGCCTGAATGCGCCGAAAAGTTATTGGGAAAGCCGCCTGAAGCCCGGCGAACTGTCGATCATGTTTTTTGCCGAACATGAACAGACCCTGGTCGGCAGTATCGGCATCCTGCGGGGAGACCGCCCGAAGACCCGCCACAGCGCGAGCATCTGGGGGGTTTACGTCCGCCCGGAATGGCGGGGGTTGCGCATTGCGGGGCGGCTGATCGAATCGTGCATCATCTGGGCAAAATCGCGGAAGGTGGAGATCGTCAAACTTGCTGTGGTCACCGCAAACGAACCTGCCATCAAATGTTACGAGCGGAGCGAATTCAAATCGTACGCCACCGACCCGCGCGTCATCTTTTACGAAGGCGCCTATTACGACAATCTTTTGATGTCGCGGGATATTACCAAATGAGGAGAATGCATGGTCACTGAAACGGAATATCAACAACTTCGCTCACGCGTCAACGAACTGGAAGACCGGCTGAAATTCCTGTATCGCCGGTTCAACATAGACGACGCCGACCCAAACGCCGACCCGGCGCTCTCGCCGCAAATACAGGAAGCGTTGCGGCGCGGGAACAAGATCGGAGCCGTAAAACTCTACCGGGAACTCACCGGGGTTGGGCTGGCGGAGGCAAAGCAGGCGATTGACCGGGCTGAACAATTCATCTAGGTGTATACTTCGCGTTGACGGAACGCACAGAAGCACCACACCATTTTGATCCATGAGGAGACCGTTATGCCAACAACCATCAAGGAATTGATGACCGGAACCATCAAATCCGCGTTTCAGCCCGAGAAAGCCGCGGGGGTGGATACGGTTATGCAGTTCAAGTTTACCGGCGCTCAGGCATCGGAGTATTATGTGGTGATCAAGGACCAGAAATGCGAATCTGCCGAGGGAGTGCATCCCGACCCTAAAATGACCATGACCGTGGATTCGGATGATTACATCAAGATTTTAATGGGCGAAATGGATGCCACCCTGGCGTTCATGAAGGGCAAGGTCAAGGTCAGCGGCGACATGGGCGTGGCGCTGGGGATGGGAAAATATTTTGTGTTTGGAAATTCAAAATAACACAGGCGCCTTGCGCACGCAACAACGAAAAGCATGAAAGCCGTGAAATCCGTTGCGGCAAAAGTAAGCAGAGTCTCCGGGAAGCCACAAAAGATAATCCTTCGACAAGAAATCCCTCCGCGCGAGGGGATTCTTGATTCGTTCAGAAATTCTCTTCGCCCACTGACAGGTTCATGCGGAGGCTACTTCCCGATCGAACCATCCGGCAGGATCGCATCCTTGACGGAGTATGCCTGATCCAACTGTTCGTCGGTGAGGATCGCGCCGGTCATGTTGCTCCCGCTGAAGTCCACGCCGAGGGTGATCGCGCCGGTGAAATCTGCGTTGATCAGGTTCGAGGCGCGCATATCGGCGCCGGTCAGGTCGGCGTCGGTGAAGTCCGCGTTCAGGAAATTGGTTTCACTGGCAAAGGCAAAGGCGAGATTCGCGCTCGTGAAATCCGCTTCGCTGAAGTTGGAATTACTGAATATGGCTTGCGCGAGGTTCGCACCGGAGAAGTCGCTCCCTGAAAAGTTTCGTTCCGTCAGGTCGCATTTGGCATATTCCACCCCGGGACCGGGATCCGCAGAACAATCGCCCGCTTCGATCGCTGGCATGGCGGGTTTTTCAGCAGGCGGGTTTCCATTCTCGGGCGCGTCTCCGCCTCCCCCGCCGGAACCATCCGCGCCGCAGGCAAGCGAGGTCAATACCAACAACAGAACAATGAGA
>CAYPCK010000053.1:0-9365 GCA_964409185.1 uncultured Anaerolinea sp.
ATGTCCTTGTTAAAAGTGAATTCGCCCAGCCAGAAATGTTCTTTGACCGTCCAACCCGTGAGGCAACGCGCCAATTCCATGACATCGTTTTGAGTGTAGCCGCCGTCCACGCCGAGGGTATGAAGCTCCATGAGTTCACGGGCATAATTCTCGTTGGGGTGACTCTTGTCGTTGACGTGATTATCGAGATAGACAAGCATCGCAGGCGAATGCGCGGACGCCCAGACCAGATCGCGGAAGTTGCCTAGCGCGTGTTTGCGGATCACCTCGCGGTCGTCCACAGGTTTGAGGAAAAACAACGGCTCCTTCTCGATGAAGATGTTGAAGTGATCGCTCCAAAACTCGACCATGAGTTCGTACAGTTGCCGCATGCTGTAGATTTGTCGAAGCAGGGTTGCCTGCCGCAATTCAGTGATGGGACGTTCGCGGTCGTAGCCGTCGAAGAGTTGGTTGGTGACGCCCTCGATCTCGTTCGCGTCCATACGGATGGTCTTGAATGGCTGGAGCAAAATCTCGCAATCGAAATCGTCAATCGAGTCGAACGCGAGTTGTTCTTCGATGTATGCCTGCAAGCCGATCTCGCTGAAGCGGGCGCGCTCCTCGACGCGAGGTCCGAAGGTGAGGCGGTTCAACGCAAGGAAGTCGCTTGCGTCGAGCGGTGTCCACGGCACGGCGGGGAGTCCGCCTGTGATGCGTCGGTACACAGGCGCGCACGATGCAAGCGCGGCGCTGGCGGTGACGAGGGCGGAGAGTTTGAGGAAGTCGCGTCGGGAGAGCATGGTAAGTGGTAATTGATGGTGGATGTGTGGTGATTGATCGAGAGAGACTGGAGATTAGAGATTGGATGGGTGTATGGGTTTTAAAAAAGAGTCTCTTGGAGGAAGAGCTAGACATGCTCTGGCTTCAACCTATTTACCTGTGTACCTGTTTCCTTATTTACTCTTTCACGCGGCATCCACTTCAAGAACGCAAACGCCGTGGCGCCGAAGGAGGCAATGAGAAGCGGAATCCACACAAAGAGCCAGCCGATGAACGGGAAGAACGCCGCGAGTTCAAGAATGACCGCGCCGCGGATGAATCCGCCGAGGGGTGAGAAGTTGCCGTGTTGAGCGAGTCGTCCGCCGAGGTGCGCGGCGATGCCTGCGGAGCCGATGGAGGAAATGGCAAGCGAAAACCCGAGCAAAATCCACGCGAGGAATTTGGCGGGTCCTAGTGGGAGCGAGAACAGGACGACGATGGGGATGAGGAGCGCGATAACGACGACCAGTCCCAGCCAGAAGGATGACGCGGGAGATTTCTCCACGCGGGTCTGCGCGCGTTTGATCAGGTTCGGGAACAATAACCACCACGCGGTGAGCATCGCTGGGAACGCGACGCCGAGGATCAGCAGAATGAAGAAGATGGCGGAAATGTCAGCCATAGGGAATATCCTTTCGTTTGGTTGATGCTAGGGATACAGGGATGAGGTGGGAAAAGTTGCAGTCAATATTCCGTCATTGCGAGGAGGGCTTCGCCCGACGAAGCAATCTCCGTCACGTGTTGGGGATTGTTTCGCTTCGTGCGCAATGACGGAATGAAAAGACGCGCATGGGTGCGCGTCTTGATACTAAAACCTGGCAGGTCTTCGGTGTGGCAATTTCAATCAGAACAACCGCGTGAGCAATGATGAAAATCAGGTTTGGTATTACGGAGACCTGTCAGGTTTATTCGCCACGCTGGAAGAATCCCAGAATCACTGCGCCGAAACCTGTGAGGGCGACAAACGGAAAGAGCAGGAACCAACCCACCGCAGGGATGGCGGAGGCGACACCCAGAATGACGGTCCCCCAAAATGTTTTTTGCCACGATGACAGATCAGGGAAAACTCGCTCACCGAGGATGCTGACCATCGCGGAAAGCCCGAAGCTGAGGAAGATCACCAGAATAGCGGCAAGCATTAGCGACGGAATCAAAACGATGAGCCTCGCGGCATCATTTCCCACCCCTTCGGCAACCGCAAACAACACAACGGCAATTGTGCCGAAGAACAAGAAGTTGACAAAGCCGATGCCGAGCGCGCGCGCGGGCAATTGCTTCGCGACGCTGAGGGTTTTCAATACGCGCTTGTTGAAGAACGCGCTGACGACGAGAAAATAACAGGCGAAGGCAACAGCGAGCAAAGTAACGAGAAGTGTTATGCGAAGGATTTCGGTCATGTGCGAGTCTCCTGAGATGTGGTCTCGATACGGCGGCGGCGGTCGAGTAGGACGAAGTCCATATCGAGACCCCGCCGCCTACTCGACCACCGATGATTTCATTTGATTTGCTTCCTCAACAACAATCCATTCCCCACCAGCCAGAGCAGGGACGCGGCGGCGAGCGTGAGGGAAAGCGTCAATGTTGGAATTTGAAGCGGCGGCAATGAAAAGGCGGGGAATTGGTAATTGGTAAACGTGTCCAGCAGAGTCAGCCATTGCGATTGAAGTTGAAACAGGATTTCGGTGAACGACGGCGTTTGCATCTCAGGCAACAGGTTCATCACAAACGGCGCGGCGAGGATGAGGGCGATCAAGGCGAACGCGGCTTGCAGAGACGCCGTCAGCGTGAGCCAGGGCGGGAGTTGTGGAGTCAATTGTCCATGAGCAGTGAAGCGTGCGGCGAGGTTGATAGATAATTCCAATTCAGGCAGAGAGTCTAATTCGGCAAACAAAGATCGAAGCGCGGTGAAACGCGCCGCACAGTCCGCACATGAAGCGAGATGCGATTCGATCTGTGCGCGCTCGGTGGTTTCGTTATCGAGATATTCGTTCAATTGCTCGTCAGTCAGGTGCATGGAGTTTCTCCGCGAGAAGTTTGCGGGCGCGGAAGAGATGGCTCTTCACGTCGCTCAAGGGGATGTTCAGTTCGGACGCGATCTCGTCGTAGGAAAGTTCCTGATAATGCCGCAATTCTACGACGACGCGATAATGCGCGGGCAGGGAAGATAGGGCGTCGCGAATCTGCTCGCTTCTTTCTCTCGTTTCAACCTGCTTCTCCGGTCGTTGACGTTCGTCCGCGTCCCGTTCCTCGTCCAGCGGCGCCGTGGATTTCTGCGACTCGAGATGATTGAGGCACAAGTTCGCGGCGATGCGCCGAATCCATGGACCGAACCCGCGTTCGAGGTCAAAGGTGTGCAGGCGGTCATAGGCTCGCATGAAGGTTTCCTGCGCCAGGTCTTCCGCTTCGCCGCGCTCGTGCAGGATGCGATAGCAAACATTGAACACGTTGGTCTGATAACGCGTGACAAGTTCGCTGAACGCGTCGCCGTCACCGCGACGGGCGCGGACGATGAGGTCGCGGTCGGTGGGCGCGGTCATGGCCACAGTGTAATACAGGAGTCAACAGGGAAAAGTTGCAGGGTTGAAGGATTAATCTTCGCCCAGATATTTTTTAGCGGCTTCCAGAAATTCCTGCGCCTGATGAATCATTTGAACGACAACGTCAGCCTCGACTCTCGGATCAAAAGCGTAATCCCCGATCTGCCTTTGATCGAACGATGAAAGCAACCAGCGATGAAACTTCGAGTCCAGTTCTTTTGTCTTTGCAAAGTGCTGCCCGTAAGCCGCAATAACATTTCCGTGTTTGCCAAACTGATACCCCTTCTCGTTCAACAAAGCCTCTGCGACATAGAACATGGCGTAATAGGCGCGCCCAGCGACAATATCCGCCTTGTTATTTGTCAGCAGGATGTCGGCGGCTTCGATGGCATCGAATGCGCGGTCAAATAATTGCCTGGTTGTGTCCTTCACGCAGGAATTCCCTCGGCTCGAACATTCATCAAAACCGGCAGGTCGCCTGTTTTCCACTGTTCTTCCGTCATGATGGTACGGCTGATGGTGACATCATGCTCAAGAGACAAGTCGCTTGCCAACTCTGCAGAACGCACAAGTCCGTCCCAGTAACTCCTGTACGTATCGAGGACGATCATGACATCCAAATCGGAATTTTGATTGTAATCTCCCCGCGCATACGAGCCGAACAGATAAACGGCTTTTAGGCGATGACCGTATAGGTCAGTCAGTCCTTTTTTCAATTTCGCAAGCAATTCCTTGACATTGGCTGGCATGACGATAATTATAAACCCAATTAAAAAGCCTCTTCGTTTCTCGCAATCTTCAGGGGCTTTCTCTCGTCTCCAGTCTCGAATCTCTTGCGCCTTTATTTCGATAGAATCTTATTCCAATCCATCATTGACTTGATATTCTCCATCGGTACCTGCCCCTCTGGCACAAAACCTACAAACGAACGGTTGTAATTTTCCTCCGTGCCGTCGTCGAGATTCCATCTCAGCGAATTGCGGAAGATGCCGAGGCAGGATGTGCCGCGGAAGTCGTCGGGCAGGGAGGTCTCGAAGGTGTACACGTACGCGCCATCGGCGGTATCCACCACTTCGACGACGGTGGCTTCGTGAATCCAGCGTAGCCATTGTTTTTCCGTGATCGTTTTCTTGCTGGCATCCACGGTGGTGCGCGTGCGGATGATCGGCTCGCCCATTTTGTATTGCCATGAAGCAACGGCAGGCGCGTTCTTCCCAGTCTTATCCTTCTGCTTCTTTCCGACCGTTCCCGCAAGCAAACCCACCCCGTTCGCATCCTCCACAGCCCTTGCGATCTGCCACTGACTTGGCTCGCCGCCCACCCACCTCAGCCAGAAGATGCTCGCGCCCTGCACGTAGTGTTCCGCTCCCGTCGGGCGGATGAAATTTACGCCGGGCGTTTTCTCACGGAATAGTTTGAAGTAACGGGCGGCGTTGTCCGTCAATCCGCCGGGCGGCAAATGCCCACGGATGTGTTGCGCGTGCTCGGCGGTCTCGTTGCACACCGCGCGCGTGACGATCAGTTCGTGACTCTTTCCGTGTTCGGGTCGCCACATGCCGGTGTTGTCGGTTGCCCACTTGCTGAGGAGCGGATAGAGAGTTTTATCGGCAAAGCGGATCTTGTCTTCCTCGGCGGTGAACGTTTCCCACCCCGCCGCAGTGACGTGGTTGACTCGCAACGACGTGAGCATGACGATCCACTTCCACGCCCACGCGGGAAACTGGCTCTTCATCGCTTCCAATTTCGCCAATGCCTGTTCAGTGGTCATTGTCATGAACTCGTATCTGGCTTCCTCCTCCGCCAACCCATCCAAGCCAATGCGGCGGGATTTCGGTCCGTTGGCTTTGACGCCCTGCATGTGCATCGCAATGCGGTCCTTCCACACTTTTTCGGTTGCCCCGGCAAGTTTGGGCTTGTTCGCCCCCGCGCCTTCGTATTGCGCGATCTTTTCCCTACAACGCGCTTCCACCTCCCCGTCAGAAAGAGCCGCTTGGGTTTTCTTTACTTCGGCAACGCGCAGACGCACCAACAGGTCTTTCGGATCCGCCCACGATCCATGCGCAGACTTGTAGCGCATTCCTGAAAAATGGACGACCATGTATTGCAGCCAGAGCGGGAAACGCTTTGGTTCTTTCTCGAACCGCGCGCGGATATCCGATAACAATTGATATTGATCCTTACCTTCGAGCGTTTTAGCGTATTGTTCCGTTTTGAAGCGCACAATATCTTTGACCGTAACAGGGATCTTCGGGTCGTAATTGGCGATAAAGTCCGCTTCGGTTGTTTTGAAGTTTGGATCTGCCTTGCTGAGTTTGTACCATTCGAGTTTTGGCTTTTCAACCTTGCCATAGGTTAAATCGAATTCGCGCAGTTTCTCCATCTCCTCCAGCAGCATCGGCATGGCTGATTCGCTCTTGAGTTTATACTCCGCTTCGATCTTCGGACGATTAGGGTGTTCCGGCAGCATGCCTTCCAGTTGGCGTTGCAGGTAACGGATGCGGTCCCGCAGAAAACCCAACTGATTCTTGAACGACTCGATGCGCGATTGAACGAACGCACGCTCGCCGCGAATATCCTTGGGCCACGAGGCGATGAAATAATCATGGTTCTTTTGGATCAAAGCCAGCGCTTCTTCTTCGACCGGCTTGTATTTTGCGAACAAGCCTCTGGCGTCCTTAGTCATGAAATAATTCTTCAGGTCGGCATATTGCTTGACAGCCGTTGCGCGGGCATTCTTTATGCCGCTTTCGTAGTCCCTCACGTCCGCTGCAAGCGTGGAGAGGTCTTTGTTCTTATATTCCGCCCACAAGTCTGCTTCCTGGTAGAACACAAGGAAATCGCGCAACTTGACCAGCCGCATGGGATAAATATCTTTGAGTAGTACGTCGTTCTGCCATTGGAAGGACGGTTCAGCCATTTATGAACTCCTAACTTTTGTGAATTGCGGACAACTGATTTTATTCCATTCCACGATAGTTTGGATGAGCAAACCAAAAAGTCCCTGAGGGTTTTGCACCCCTCAGGGACTTTCATATTTGAGCAGGCAAAGAGGCTAACCCCTACACCACCACACTCACCAACTTACCATGAGCCATAATGACCTTGCGCGGCTCCCTGCCCTCTAAGTATTTCCGGACGATCTCGCTCGCCAGCGCGGCGGTGCGGATTTCATCCTCGCTTGCATCTACAGGGACAACGATGCGGTCGCGCACCTTCCCATTGACCTGCACGGGGATTTCGATCGTGTCTTCCTTCGCGGCGGCTTCGTCCACTGGGGGCCACGTCTGCTGGTGAATCGAATACGGCTTGCCCAGATGATTCGTCCACAGTTCCTCAGTGATGTGCGGCGCAACGGGAGCCATCATCTTCAAATAAATTTCGGTGGCTTCGCTCCATTCGGGCGTACCGACCGCGCCCGCCTCGCGCGCCTTGTACATCTCGTTCAGCAATTCCATCAACGACGAGATGACCGTATTGAACTCGAAATTTTCGAAGTCGTGGGTGACGCGCTTCAGCGTTTGGTGAACGCGTCGGCGTAGAATCCGTTTGGTTTCGTCGGAGGCGGGCGTCCCTGAGGAAGAAGCGGGGTCGGTGAACAGAGTCCACACTCTGCGCATCCAACGCGCAGTCCCTTCGATGCCGTGCGAATCCCACGGCGCGCCCTGTTGCCAGCGCGCGAAGAACATCAAATACGCGCGCACGGTATCCGCTCCGTATTTTTGCACCAGCACATCAGGCGCGACAACGTTGCCGCGGCTCTTCGACATCTTGCTGTTATCTTCCGCCAGCACCATGCCTTGATTCCGCAGTTGCATCATCGGCTCGCCGCCTTCGGTCACGCCCATGTCGCGCAGCGCCTTGTGAAAGAAACGCGTGTACAGCAAGTGCATCGTGGCGTGTTCGCTTCCGCCCGTGTACGTGTCCACAGGCATCCAGTAGTTGTATTCCGCGTCGTCGAACGGTGCCTTGTCATACTTCGGCGACAAATAACGCAGGTGATACCACGACGAGCACATGAACGTATCCATCGTGTCGGTCTCTCGGATTGCGGGCTCGCCGCCGATCGGGCAGGTTGCATTTTTCCACGTGGAATGAAACTTCAGCGGCGATTCGCCCGTCGGCTTCCATTCGTCAATATCATCGGGCAACAGCACGGGCAGTTGATCGTCAGGCACCGGGTTCCAGCCGTGCGTTTCGCAATACACCATCGGAATCGGCGCGCCCCAAAAGCGCTGGCGCGAGATCAACCAATCGCGGTAACGATAGTTCACGTCGCGTTTGCCGATGCCTTTTTGTTCCAACCACTCGACCACCGCTTTGATCGCGGGATTCTTCATGCCCTTGTCGTTCGTGGCAGGCATCCCGTCGAACGGACCCGAATTAATCATCACGCCTTCATGCGGATACGCTTCGGTCATCGTCTCACCATTCAACTCAACGCCATCGGGCTGAATGACAGGCACGATCTTCAACCCATACTTGCGCGCAAATTCAAAGTCGCGTTCGTCATGCGCGGGGACAGCCATGATCGCGCCTGTGCCGTACGACATCAGCACGTAGTCCGCGACCCAGATGGGGATGCGCTCCTCGTTCACGGGATTGATGGCATAGCCGCCTGTGAAGACACCTGTCTTCTCTTTATCCTTCGCTTCGCGCTGGATGTCGGTCTGCTTCGCCGCCTGAGCCTGATACTCGCGGACGGCTTGCGCGTTCTCTGGCGTGGTCACTTTGTCCACCAGCGGATGCTCCGGCGACATCACCATGAACGTCGCGCCCCACAGCGTGTCGGGGCGGGTCGTAAATATTTCGATGGGATCCCCAGCCTCAGTCTTAAACGTCACCGACGCGCCTTCGCTGCGCCCGATCCAATTCGTCTGCGAGACCTTGATGAAGTCGGGCCAGTCAATCCCTTCGAAATGCAACAACTCATCGGCATACTTCGTCGCCTTGAAAAACCACTGCTCCAACTCCTTTTTGACGACGGGCGTCCCGCAGCGGTCGCAGACGCGATCCTCGCCTTTGACTTGTTCACGCGCCAAAGTCGTGTTGTCCTTCGGGCACCAATCCACTGCTTGTTTCTTGCGGTATGCCAACCCATGTTTAAACAATTGAATGAAGAACCACTGCGTCCACTTGTAGTATTCGGGGTCAGACGAAACCGCCTCGCGCTCCCAATCGAACATGGCGCCCATCGTTCGCATCTGCTTGCGCATGCGTTCGATGTTGGCATACGTCCACTTCTTCGGGTGGATGTTGTGTTTGATCGCCGCGCCCTCCGCGGGCAAGCCGAACGCGTCGAAGCCCATCGGGAACAACACATTGTAGCCCTGCATCCGCTTGAAGCGCGCCCGCGCATCCGACGGCGTCATCGCATACCAGTGCCCGATGTGCAGGTCGCCGCTCGGGTAGGGCAGCATCGTCAGCGCGTAATGCTTCGGCTTGGATTCATCCATCACCGCGCGATACAACTTGTCCGCTTCCCATCTCGCCTGCCACTTCGGCTCGAACGCCTGCGGGTTGAAGGATTTGTCTCTCGATCCCGGAGCGCGGACTCCGCGAAGCGCCCCTTTGGGGTTAGTCGGTTTCTTTACAGGCGCGGACTTTCTGGCCTTCGATACAGGCTTCGCCTTTTTCACTGCGACAACCTTTTTGACTTTCAAAGTCTTCTTTGCCTTGGGCGTTGACTTCTTTTTACTTGTCGTTTTCTTTTTCGTAGTAGCCATTCGTTCCTCGTTGTGATTAGTTTCAGGTTTCAGGTTTCAAGTATCCGGTGAAAATCACCTTATTTACAAATCAGAGAATCAAAAAGGAGGACCGCAAGCAAGGGACCTTGTTTCCAGAAATTTCGATTGATGTTCATGCAAGCCTCCTTTTTAGCTGGACGATAGGCCATTGACCATGGACAATTTCTGTTCTTCTATGGTCTATCGTCCATTGTCCATCGTCCGATTAAACAAAAAACTCCTCATCCACATCAGGGACGAAGAGTCTTCTCCGCGGTACCACCCAGTTTGTCAATTAGCGTCCTAG
>CAYPCK010000054.1:0-9313 GCA_964409185.1 uncultured Anaerolinea sp.
TCGTTTGCTGAAGCATCCGAAGCGTACATCCACAATCCCACAGCCTTGCACCTGCGGGCGATGAACATGCTCTTCGAGGGCTTGAAGGAGAAAGGCGCGCTCGTGATCGTGCCAAGTTCGGCGATCGACACGATGAATCTCGGCGGCTTGAGCGGGATGATCTCGCTCGCGCAGAATAATTTGCCAAAGGAAGATAAATAACCGAAATACACCGTCCCGCAGGTTGACTGAAAATCACCTGTGTTGTACAGAAACCTGCGGGACGTTCATTGAAAGGAGAAGTAAAATGACCACTCGTACCACCACCATCCTCGTCCTGCTCATGATATTCGGAGCCACAATCGCAGGGCTCATCCTTTGGAACCAATTGCCAGACCAAATGGCTTCTCATTGGAACGTCAACGACGAAGTGGACGGCTACATGCCCAAATTCTGGGGCGTGTTTCTGATGCCGCTGGTTACGCTGGGATTGTTCGGGTTATTCCTCATCATCCCAAGCATTGACCCGCACAAGGCAAACATCGCTGAATTCCGCGAGTCGTTCAACCTGTTCATCGTGCTGTTCGTGGCGTTCATGCTGTACGTGCACGGATTGACGTTGGCGTGGAGCCTCGGCTACACTAGTTTCAAACTCAGCACGATGTTGCTCCCCGCCATGGGCTTGCTCTTCATCTTCATCGGCTTCATGCTCCGCAGGGCAAAGCGCAACTTCTTCATTGGTATCCGCACGCCTTGGACGCTTTCGAGCGATACGGTCTGGGAGAAAACGCACCAACTTGGCGCGGTCCTGTTCATGGCTTCGGGCGCGCTGGCGTTCATCGGCGGGCTGTTTGGCGGCATGATTGCGTTCTGGATGCTGTTCGTGCCGTTGATTGGGTCCGTGATTTTCCTGTTGGTCTACTCGTACGTACTATATCAGCGAGAGACAAAGGCCTAACTCAAAACGGAGCGGCGCCGCGGCGCCGCTCCGTTTCACGTGAAACGAAAAACCATGAAAACGCTCCTCAACTGGAAAATCTTCTTCATCCTCTGGCTTGCGGCAATTCTTGCCACCCTCGCCGTGCTACCCTATGCGCTCGAACTGCAATCTGACATCATCGCGCAGATTCCCATTCCGCTCCCCGTATTGATCGCGCTCCAGATCGTTCAAAGCGGATTGCTCTTCGCCGTTATCATTTTCTTCGGGATGATTCTAATGAAACGCATCGGTCTTTCCACGCCGATTCTTGATTCGGCCACCCGGGGCGAATCGGCGTCTGACAAGATTCGCGCGATCCTGCCGATCAGCATAATTCTTGGAGTGATCGCAGCGCTCCTCATCATTGGGCTGGACTTGTTCATTTTCCAACCCGCATTGCTCCGCGAACTTGGCGATTCAGCCAATGGACTGAATTTACAAACCTCCCAACCCGCCGCGTGGAAAGGATTCCTCGCTTCGTTTTATGGCGCCATCGCCGAGGAAGTGCTGTTGAGATTGTTCGTCATGTCGCTATTTGCGTGGCTTGGTTCCTTCAACAGCAAAACATCCGAGGGCAAACCCACCAATGCAACATTCTGGATCGCAAACATCCTCGCCGCAGTTTTATTTGGGCTTGGGCATTTGCCCGCGACCGCAACCATCCTTCCGCTTACGCCCTTGGTCGTCACGCGCGCGATCGTATTGAATGGAATAGGCGGTATTGCGTTCGGTTATCTCTATTGGAAACGAGGACTCGAATCCGCGATGATCGCTCACTTTTCAGCCGACATTGTTTTGCATGTACTGTTGGCGTTATAGGAGGTTCAAATGACAGAACAAATCAAACAATGGGAATATCGCGTTCAAACCATCGGTAGTGTATTTGGCACAAAAGACGAGCACATTCAGGCAACTCTGGACGAATGGGGCTTGGAAGGCTGGGAAGCGATCAATGTCTTCACTCCCGAAGGTAGCGGCAAGATCACCATGGTCGCCAAACGTCCGCTGACGGAACGCGCGCGGCGGATGAGGTCAATGCCTGAGAGTTGAATCTGCTGGGGAAGAGGATCAGCCGAACTTGAGGCAGAAGCGGGGTTTTATCTTCTAATATTTGTATATACAAATATTAAGAGTAAAATCAACTCATGAAAAAGTTGTTGCATCCGTTGTTGTTGATCGTTTTTGTTTCGACAGTGATTGGCGCGAGCACATTACGGAGCGGACATGAATGGGGCGACGATTGGGCGTGGTATGTGTTGCAGGCGAAAAGTATTGCGGAAGGCTCACTGGATGAATTCATAGCGATCAGCGATTTCACAAACTATCAATCCACGTCGCATCTCGGACCGCTCGCCTACCCGTGGGGATACCCTCTCATCCTTACGCCATTTTATATTCTCAATGGCATCAGCCCTTTGACGTTGAAAATCCCGGGGCTGATCTTCTATGCGGGTTTTTTATTTACCCTTTATTTCTTCGCCAAATCCCGCTTCACCCAGACGGAAAGCCTGCTCCTCGTTTCTTTATTTGCTTTCAATCCTTTGTTTCTTAATTTCCTCGACCAGATTCTCTCTGATATTCCGTTTCTTTTTTTCTCCACGCTGACTCTCTATCTCGTTACGCGCGAGGAACCGCGAAGCAAATGGCATTATGCGTTCATTGGCGCGGCTATTTTCTGGACGACATTTTTACGCGCAACAGGATTACTTTTGCTAGCCAGTTTCCTCGCGGTTGAATTTTTCAAACTACTCGCTCATCGCAAAGAACGGGATGTTGTGAAGCGCATTATCCTGAACTCGTTTGTTGTGTGTTCGGTGTTCGCTGGATTGTGGCTTGCCAATACCCTGATCTTCCCCGGTGGCGGCGAATCATACCTTACGCAATATGAAAACCTGACCGTCGAATTAGTCAGAAGTTTTATCGGCGCTTATTTCATCGTCTATAGTTGGTTTTTTGGCGAGGGGACAGGTTGGCAATATGTATACTATTTTATACTCATCTTTGCTGTGCTCGGCGCATGGATTCGACGCAATCACGAGCCGTTCTTCCTCTGGTTTTTTACGGCATGGATGATCGTCCATATCACCTACCCCTATTGGCAGGGACCGCGCTATATTTTTCCGCTACTGCCCATCTTCATCTACTTTGCCTTTCAGGGGATGAAATTTCTCATCGCCAAATTGCCTGAAGAAAATCAATGGATGGGTCAACGCATGTTTCATGCATTTTGGCTTTTGATGATTGGTTACTTTCTGGTTGTTTCCGGCAACAGGGCGATCAACAACCTGCAAAATGGACGGGCGATCAACGGTCCCTTTGACCCTTTCAGCGTGGAAGTCTACGATTGGATCGAACGCAAAACGCCGCCAGACAGCGTGTTGATCTTCTATAAAGCCCGCGTGATGAGGTTGATGACGGATCACCCTTCGATCATGATCAACGAATGCGACGGCATGCTCAAAGGCGACTACTTGATTGTGAGTAAAAAAGTTGAAAGAAACAACCAAGTCCCCCTCGACGAAATTGACTCGTGCAACCTGCTGTTGGATAAAGAATTGGAAAATCGCAGGTTCGTCATCTATAAAATCGTAAAATAGAAAATCGTCCCGCCACGCTTCGACTTCGCTCAGCGCGACAGGACGATTCAATCTCCAGTCTCTAATCTCTGGTTTTCTACCCCAAATGCATCGGCATGATCACATGCAGGAACTGGTCGTCGCCCACCGGCTTGACGACGCCCGGCGCGTTCGGCGCGGACGTTTCCAGCGCCACGTTTGGCGTCTTGATGACCTCCAACGCTTCGCGGAGGAATTTCACGTTGAACGCGATCAGCAATCCGCCGCCGTCTACGGTCGCTTCGACGATGGTTTCGTTTTTGCCGGTCTCTTCAGAGGTGGCGGAGATCTCCACTTCGCTGGGTTGCATGTCGCTTTGCGCGCCTTTGATATTGATCCGTGCCACGTTCGAACCTTCGCGCGCAAAGATCTCGGCTTGTTTGCAGGCTTTCAACAACGAAGCGGTCGAGACCAGAGTGCGCTGGTTGTACTTGCGGGGGATGATCTGTTGATAATCAGGGAACGTTCCGTCAATGAGTTGCGAGACAACTTCCACATCTTTGACGCGGAAGACGACCTGCCCGCGTCCTTTCGGCAGAACCATGTAAATCGGTTCTTCGGCATCGGTAGCGACACGCGCAAGTTCTCTCAAGGCTTGGGCGGGAATGACGGAGGAGACTGAAGCAGGCGCAGGGGCGGAAAGAACCGCCTTGCGAACGGAGAGTCGGAATCCATCTGCCGCCGCCATCGTCAGTTTGTCTTTTTCCACTTGCACGAGGACGCCCATCAATACCGGGCGCGCTTCGTCGGTGGAGGCGGCGAACGCGACTTGATGCACCATTTCGCGGAAGTCGCCGACGTTGATCTGGATCGCGCCGTCGAGGTCGGGCACCGGCAATGGCGGGAATTCCTGTGCGTCAATGCATTTGATATCGTTGGTGGATGTGCCGCCGCGCACGTTCAGGGTTTGCGTTTGCGCATCAAGTTTCAACAGTACCTGATCGCTCGGCAATGTGCTCACCAGATCGGAAAACGTGCGCGCGGGGACTGTGGTCGAGCCTTCCTCTTCGATGCGCGCGGGAATCCAGCACGTGATGCCCATTTCCAAATTCGTGGCGGAGAGGCGCAAACGCCCTTCATCGGTGGCAATCAACACGTTGGCAAGCACAGGCAGCGTACTGCGCGGCGAAACCGCTTTGGAAACGACACCCAACCCGCGCGCAAGATTTTCCTGAAGGATGGTTACTTTCATGGCAAGGCTCCTCGTTGGTGAGTGCGCTTATTTTACTTCATAACGCGCGTTCCACAACAGAGTATACTTGGCTTACTACCCCATTCTAGGAGATTTCACATGTCCGTTTCCGCCCCTCGCTGGGACCTCACCAATGTCTACCCGTCGCTTGACTCGAAGGAATTCAAGAAAGCGATGAACGAACTCAAGAGCAGGATTAACAAACTGGAGCGATTCTACAAGAACAAGATCGTGAAAGCCGATGCAAAATCATCGTCCAAAGAACTGGGGACCCTGCTCGGCAAGGCAACCGACCAATTCAACGACATCTTCGAACTTTCACGCACCCTCGAAGCCTTCATCTACTCGTACGTGACCACCGACTCGCGCGACAAAACTGCCATGCGCCTGCTCTCGGAACTGGAACAGGTGCAACTGCGACAGAACAATGTAGTCACACAGTTCAGCGCGTGGGTGGGCAAACTCGGCAAGAAACTGGACAAGGCTTTGGATAAAAACTCGTCTGCCAAAGCGCATGCCTTCACGCTGAAAGAGACGCGCGATCAGGCAAAATACCTGATGAGCGAAGCGGAGGAAATGCTCGCCGCGGAACTTTCCCTCAGCGGCGGCAACGCCTTCGGCAAATTGCAGGGGACGGTCACCTCGCAACTTTCTGTGGAGTTCGACTTGGACGGCAAAACTCAAAAGTTACCCATGCCCGCGCTGATCAACCTGCGCTCGCACGCGGATGCGGATGTCCGCCGCCGCGCCTACGAAGCGGAAAACAAAACATGGGAGGAAGTGAAGGAAACGCTGGCGGCGTGTTTGAACGGGGTGAAAGGCGAGACAAACGCCCTATGGAAGAAACGCGGGCGCAAGGACGCGCTCCACGGCGCGATTGACGCGGCGCGCATGGACCGCAAAACCCTCGACGCGATGATGGGCGCCATGAAAGATTCCTTTCCGATGTTTCGCAAGTATTTCAAACACAAAGCGAAAAAACTCGGCAAGGATCAACTCGCCTGGTACGACATCTTCGCCCCGCTTGGAAAAACCGGCAAAGTCTACTCGTTCGATGAGGCGCGCGATTTTATTCTCAAATATTTCGGCGAATTTTCGCCTCACCTGCACGATATGACCGCCACCGCCTTCAAGAATAACTGGATCGACGCCGAACAACGCGAGGGCAAACGCGGCGGCGCGTTTTGCATGGGCGTACCCGCCGTGCGCGAGAGCCGCATCCTCTCCAACTACGACGGATCGTTCGATGGCGTCAGCACACTGGCGCATGAACTCGGGCATGCCTTCCACAATTATTGCGCGTACTACGCCGGCAAGACCGAACTGCAACAGAACACGCCAATGTTCCTCGCCGAGACCGCCTCGATCATGTGCCAGACGTTGATCACCGAAGCAGTTCTTGCGACCACCAAAGATCCGCAAGAGGAGTTGGCAGTGCTCGAGGCGCAGATCCAGGATGCGGGCCAGGTGATCGTGGATATTTACTCGCGCTTCCTCTTTGAAAAAGAAGTGCTGGAACGCCGCGAAAAATCCGAACTCTCTGCCGACGATTTCAGCGACATCATGCTCCGCGCTCAGAAAGAAACCTACGGCGATGGCATCGAGGAGTCCACCCTGCAAAAATTCATGTGGACGTGGAAGCCGCATTACTACTCGCCGAACTTCGCTTTCTACAACTTCCCCTACGCGTTCGGTTTGCTCTTTGCTACAGGCTTGTACGCGATCTATCAGAAACGCGGCAAGGATTTCGTATCCGATTACATGAACCTGCTTGCCTCGACCGGTGAAGATACCGCCGCGCGGCTTGCCAAACGCTTCGGCATTGACATCACGCAGAAAAAATTCTGGCAGGATAGCCTCGCCATCATCGGCAAACGAATTGATCGGTTTTGCGAATTGTGAGATAAAGTAAACAGGGAAACGAGGAAACACGTACACACGCGCAAACCTGTTTACCTGTCTACGTGTGTTCTTGCCTACCGCCTCGGAGTCGCCATGCCCAAAACAAAACCCTACCTCGCCGTTTCGATTCTGGTTGGCACAACGCTCGCGTGTAATGCTTTCAATCCCACAGCAGAGCCGACGCCGTTCATCATCCTCGAACCGACGAATCCGCCTCAACTATCTGGCCTCCCAATCACAGAAGATGACGTTCCGCGCGTGCCCATCGAGGCGGCCTACACTGCCTACACTGCCGGCGCGGCGATCATTGTGGATGTGCGAAGCGCGGCAAGATATAACGAGAGTCATGTGGTTGGCGCGCTGTCCATCCCATTGGATGAATTTGAAACGGACATTTCAAACGTCGGACTTGCCAAAGAACAATGGATCATCACCTACTGCACCTGACCGAACGAACATACGAGCGCCCGTGCGGCGTTCCTCCTTTTGCACAACGGATTCGAACGAGTCGAAGCATTGCTCGGCGGTTTTGATGCGTGGGTCGCGGCGGGATATCCGATAGAACCGTAATATCATTGCCCTTGCAATGACATAAGAAATGAACACGCCTCACATCACCCGTTGGGCTGGCTCGCCGCCCCCGACCGAATCCACGCTGACGCGTTTGTGCGCGGACGAGGGTTTGCATCCCTATCAATGGTCGAACGGACCGCACGACACGTACGCGGCGCATTCACATTCGTACGATAAAGTCATCTACGTGGTGCGCGGCTCGATCACGTTTGGTCTGCCAGAGTTGGGGCAATCTTTTGAGTTGAACCCCGGCGACCGGCTCGACCTGCCTGCCGGGGTTGTGCATAACGCACAAGTCGGCGCCCAGGGTGTGGTCTGTTTGGAGGCGCACAAGGGCTGAAGTAGTTGAAGCAGGTAGAACGGGGGAAGAGGCGGGCGTCTCTTTATCCCCCACGCGGTGTTTAATCCCTCGCATCTCGTCAGACAAACCCAACCAAAAAGGAGAGAAAAAAACCATGTCTGTCACTCAAGATGTCATCGCAAGGGTGCAAGAGAAGGATGCCGGTCAGCCTGAGTTCCATCAGGCGGTGAGGGAGGTAATGCAATCGCTGGAGCCGACGGAAAAGAAACACCCGGAGTTTGTAAAGAATAAAATCTATGAGCGGGTCGTGGTGCCGGATCGGGCGGTGATCTTCCGCGTGCCGTGGGTGGACGATAAAGGCGACGTGCAGGTGAACCGCGGCTATCGCGTGCAGTTCAACAACGCGATCGGACCGTATAAAGGCGGCTTACGGTTCCATCCGTCGGTGAACCTGAGCATTATCAAGTTCCTCGGTTTCGAGCAGATCTTCAAGAACTCCCTTACGACCTTGCCCATGGGCGGCGGGAAAGGGGGTTCTGATTTTGACCCAAAAGATAAATCGGACGGCGAGGTCATGCGGTTTTGCCAGGCGTTCATGCGCGAGTTATACCGGCACATCGGGGCGGACGTGGATGTGCCGGCGGGTGACATCGGCGTGGGCGGGCGTGAAATCGGTTATTTGTACGGCTACTATAAAAAGATTCGCAACGAACATACCGGCGTATTGACCGGCAAAGGCGTTGACTACGGCGGAAGCTTGATTCGCCCGGAAGCGACGGGATACGGCGCGGTCTTCTTCGCGGCGGAAATGCTTGCCACGCGCGGGCAGGAGGTGAAAGGCAAGGTCGCGGCGGTCAGCGCCTCCGGCAATGTCGCGCAATACACCGTTGAGAAGTTGGATCAAATGGGCGCGCGCGTGATCTCTCTTTCTGATTCAGATGGAACTGTCATAGACGAAGCGGGAATTGACGCGAAGAAACTCGCGTTCGTGCTTGATCTGAAAAACGTGAGGCGCGGGCGAATCAAAGAATATGCCGAGAAGCACAAAGGCGCGATGTATTACGCGGGCAAAAGCGTGTGGGATGTGATCCGCGAGCAGGGCATCAAAGTGGATTTGGCTTTCCCATCGGCTCATGAGAACGAGATCGAGGAAACCAACGCGCAGGCGTTGCTTGCCAACGGCTGTTACTGCATTTCCGAAGGCGCCAACATGCCCTCCTCGATGGATGCCATCGAAGTCTATCGCGATAAAAAGGTATTGTTTGCCCCGGCAAAAGCCGCAAACGCCGGCGGCGTGGCAACCTCCGGCTTGGAAATGAGCCAGAACAGCCTGCGCTATTCGTGGACGCGCGAAGAGGTGGAACAACGACTACATAACATCATGAAAAGCATCCACCGTAACTGTCTCGAAGCGGCAGAGGCGTATGGTTCCCCCGGAGATTACGTGGCTGGCGCGAACATCGCAGGATTCGTGAAAGTGGCAAAAGCGATGGTCGCGTATGGGGTGGTTTAAACATTGTAGGGGCGGATCGCGATCCGCCCCTATTTGCAACAAAAAACTCCGAGGTCTTGAAGACCTCGGAGTTTTATTTTCACCAGTCGCCGTGAAGCCAGCCGCGCATGGTCATGGCATCCACCACGCGCTGGATGGCAACCATGTATGCCGCGTCGCGCATGTAGGCGTTCTGGCTCTCGGACATTTTCAACACATCATGAAAAGCCGTCGTCATCTTGGCATCGAGGCGTTCGAGCACTTCCTGTTTCGACCAATA
>CAYPCK010000055.1:0-9238 GCA_964409185.1 uncultured Anaerolinea sp.
AAGCAGATCAAGGAACAAGCGGCAGTTCTTGATAGACGGAATATCCTGAGAGGTGACCAAGACAATAATATCGCTGACGTCGATGATGGAAAGAATGTTATCCGTCAGGTACGGCGATGTATCCACGACGACATACGGATAGAGCCGTTGTAAATACTCAAGAACCTTGGACATTTGATCGCCGGTTACCTTTTCGGCATACTCCGGCCGGCTGGGCGCGGCAAGTATGTGCAATCCTGAAGCGGCGTGCTTGACCATCACTTCTTCGACAATTTCCGGGTCCAGCTCATCAGCTCGCGGAGCCAGGTCGGCGATGGTGTTTTTGCCCTGCTCATTGACAAATACAGCCACGTCGCCAAATTGAAGGTTTGCATCCACAAGCACCGCGCGCGTGTCTTCATTGTTGAGCGTTAATGCAAGATTCACAGCGATGGTGGTGCAACCCACGCCTCCTTTTGGGCTATAGATCGTTACAATTTTCCCCTTCGTGCCATATGAAAAACTGACACCGGCCACGGCGCCCATGGTCGGCGCAGATTGCACCTGGGCAGTTTTTGCCTTTTCACTAAGCGCCATCGCGCCGGCACGCCGAATCGCCGAAATCAACTCATCACCCATAGGTGGCTTGGTGAGAAAGTCGCGGGCGCCGGCGAGCATGGCGCGCCGCATGTAGTTCTGGTCGCTTTGAACAGAAAGAATCACGACTTGGACCGCCGGTTGCTTGGCGCGTATCGCTTCGGTTGCGGTTATGCCGTCCATGTCCGGCATATTGATGTCCATCAAGATAACATCCGGTGTTAATTCCAGGGATGTTTGGATGGCTTCTTTGCCGGTCCTTGCCACACCAACAACCTCGACATCGGATTCGAATTGCAATAATTTCCGAACATTTTCCCTGGTTTCGGAAATATCGTCTACGATCATGACTTTGATTTTGTCGCCCGGAGCCATAAAGCATCAACCTCAGATGGTATCAAGTCTACGGTTCAGCCGGTGGGGTATCGTTGGGCAACACCGGCGGCGTCAAAAGGTCGGTCCGTGGCTGAGTCGAATATGGGAGCTTGGACGGCAGGGAAATCCCATACTTGGTCAGCAGGTTGGTAAGGGTAGCAGCTTGGGTGTCAAGCCTTGATGTATCGTTCGGATTCCGCAATGTCATGGTGATCAAGGCGCCATTGTATATGAGATAATTCAGGTAGATCGAATCCTGGGGATCAACCATCAAGGTAATAATGTCCGGCGCCGCCTTCGCCTGAGCTTGCGCCGGTGACGGAGTGGCATTGGGGTCGGCAGATGGCGCGGCAAGCGTGAAATTCCCAAGCTTCATCACCACCTTATCTTGCAGAATCATCTGGCAAACCATGCGCGGGCGTTGGGCTTCCGATGAAATTACATAAAACGGTTGTTGCAGTGTGGGATCGAGTTCCACCCGGCCTTGTATTGATCCTTCCCCCCCGGAAACAGAAGCCGCAGAAAGAACGGGGAGCGCGTCGGGCAGAAATCCGGGTCCCGTCACAACAGAGGTACGGTTGGGCAGGACCGTCTGAAAGGCGGGGTCGATATCCACAAAAAGGATGCAGGCATTGACGTTGACATGAGCGCCATCGTTGATCCCATATCCCGCGGTGGCAAGCCGGTTCGTGGGAATAGTGATCGCCACCATTCCAGTCGGGATTTGAACCGCCCAAGCGGGACCGGAGATTTCCACCGGTTTTGACCCAACCATGGAAGATGTGATCACAACGCCTTGTTCGAGGGTGAATCGAGCAGTTTGCCCGACCAGGTTCGCTTCTTCCCCGACCGTGAACATCACTTCCGCTACATTGGCAGACGGAATCGAGAACTTGCCGAGCAGTTCAGCTGTGATTTCGGCACCTTGGGGAATGTTCTGGGCAGCAAAATAGATTTCAGTAACAGCCGTCTGGGTCGCCTGTTGCGGAGTTGTTGGGTTGAAAAGTGAAAGGGCGGTGAACACAACGCCCAACCCCACTACAAGGATTAGAACAACAAAAATTAGCAATCTTCCGCGACGCATATGATTGGTCTCCTCTCTTGACTCTGCCTACTGTCAAGCTGGTTGTTCATCATTTCCAATGATTATACAGCATAAACCCGATGCAATAATGGCAATTTAGTAAAAAAGTAGGACTCTGCCTCTGGCAGAGTCCTTAAAAAACGCGGGTTTGGATGAGTTTTACGGCAGGGAGTTGTTGATGCTGCTGAAGGTATTGCCGATCTTCGGCCCGAGCAGCTGCATGACTGCAATCACCACAATCGCCACGAGGGCAATGATGATGGCGTACTCGACCAAACCTTGGCCTTTTTCTTTGGGTGCGAATAACATGATGAATTCTCCTTTCAGTGGTGTTGCCTGAGGTATTTCCTCAGAATTGATTCTATTGTATTCCGACCCGAAAAAAAATCAAGACCGCGCAGGGTTCCTCCGCTTACAATCCTGTTATCATAACTTTACGACTTTGAAATCTACGACCGTGCGGAGACAGCGAATACAACCCGCGCTCCCTTCCCAGGCGAGCTGTCGATCTCGAAATTTCCGCCAAGCATTTCCGCCCGTTCACGGATCAATTTCAGACCCAGGCTGTTGTTCTGCAAAGCAGATTCAGGGTCAAATCCTTTTCCATTGTCATCCAGGCTGACCCGAATTCGGTCTTCTCCCATATCCGCAAGCACCTTCACCTGGGTGGCCTGCCCGTGCCGGGCGGCATTTCCGAGGAGTTCCTGGATGGCGCGGAACAACATAACTTCAAGATATGGCTGCAAACGACGCTCGTTCCCGGTTACTGTTATGTTCACGTCAATCCCGGTCTGCTCCCTGAACGCATCCGCATAACGCTTCAAGGTGGGGATCAACCCCAGGTCGTCGAGCATCATGGGACGTAATTCAAATATGAAGTTGCGCACTTTTTGAAACGTCCCCATGGCAGAAGATTTTAAATTATTCAACTCGTCACGCGCCTGATTGGCATCTACATCAAACAGGCGCATGGCGATCTCAGTTTGTAAAATGAAATTCGAGAGAGCCTGGGCGGGACCGTCGTGAATCTGGCGGGATAGACGCTGACGTTCGGTTTCCTGCGCATTGACCAACATTTCCACACTTGCCAGCGGGCTCTTCGAAGTGGAAGTGGAGGTCGCCACTCCTCCCGTGCTCATATTGCTGGCGCGTTCAAGCGTTGATTTGTATCGCTCCAGGTGGGTCTTTTCGCTTTGAAGTTTCTCCAATTGTCCCCGCATGACGAACAACCGCTGCTGGGCATCGAGCGCTGAGTCGTAGGCGTTGCGGATCTCCTGTTGGGGCATATTGTCCAATTGAGTTTGAACTTGTTGCAGGTGGGTGGTAATCGCCGCGTTTCGCTGTGATAACTTGGAGACTTCGACCTGACTCTGTTCGATCATCAGTGTGATCTCACGTAATGCCCGAATCGTCTCGTCGAGTTCAGCCTGAATATCCAATTCGCCAGCGGGTGTTCCCATATCGATGGACATACGTTACTCCTGCGTTTTCTCCTGCTCGAATTGTAACTTAACCCACCCACGCTTGAGCGCGTAAACAACTGCCTGCGTCCGATCTTCCACACTGAACTTTCGCAGGATCGAGGTGACGTGGTTCTTGACCGTCTGGTGGCTGATACCAAGCATGCCGGCAATTTCCTTATTGCTCATGCCGCGCACAACACAGCCGAGCACCTCCATTTCACGATCCGACAGAGGATGAAAAGGCGCGCCAGGCTCACTGTAGGAACGACGCGTCCCTTCCATTTGCTCATCGATCCAGTGATCCAATTCGCGGCGGGTGAACACATTGCCTGCAACGGCGTATCGGCCGTCGGCAACTGCGCGGACGGTACGAGCCAAGACCTCAGGCTCGATATCTTTTGCGCAATACCCCGCCGCCCCGGCAATCATGGCATGGATCGCCTGTTCGACGTCATCGTAGCCGGTCAACAACACCACGCGGGTTGGGATATGATCCGATGCGACATGGTGAGTCACCTGCTGGCCATTTAGCCCCGGCATATTCACATCCAAAATGGCGACGTTGGGCTTCAAAGATCGGATTTGGTCGAGCGCCTCTTTCCCATCGGAAGCCTGCGAGAGAATCCGAAAATCCCGTTCCAAGGACAATGCTTCGATAACCCCTTGTCGAAATAACGGATGATCGTCGGCGACGATCAGTGTGATCTCATTCATGATTTCATCCCATCGGTAAAGTTCATCCGGAGTATAGCACAGGTGGAACCGCCGGGCAATTTTATCTGTTTACACCCGCATAACAATATCGTTTTAGCCTTTAACGCCATGGGCTGATCTGCATGTGTTCATCCGGCTCTTGCATGGAATCTGACCCGCCGGCGACAAAAACGGGGGGATTTCTGGGAAAATGTGAAGAATAAAAGCCCGGTGGGGTTACGAGAAAATCCACCCGCTTCGTATCCAAATATTCGGCAAGCCGCGACTCGTCCCGGATGAAAGGGACCACTTCAGGGTTTGCTAAGCCAGCCAGGTCCACGAGGGGATTCCGCGCGAAATAACCCATCGCGCCAATATCATGCACAGCGAGCAACGCGTCCGACGGGAGGTTTTGGTTAGCCCATTCCGCAGTGGCAACCATCTCCGATTCCACCCAACGGACATCGTCGGCGTATTGGCTGGCGCCGAGCAGGGTGAATAAAAACACCAGTACAACAAACAGCGTTTTCCAGAAACGAGCGATTGCCGAATTCAATTTCTCCCTGTTGAGGTATCGTGCCATGCCCAACAAACCGAGGAAATAAAGGTATGGGAAACTGGGGATGATATATCGCCCGTGTTGGTAGGGCGGCAATCGGGTAAAGTAGAGAAAGATATATCCGAGAATCCAAACAAGGCCCGCAACTGCGCCCCAGTTTCTTCGGCGGAATTCACCGCCCAGAAATAGTATGATTCCTGGAAGCAAGACGATGAAGGGACTTGCGATCACGGGCTGAATGTACTCGCTGATTCTGGTGGCAAGCGGTTCGCCCAGCCAGTCGGCGCGATACTCCGCCTGCTTTGCGTAGAATGTGTTGGGCAGGGGGTTACCCGAGACGGCAAGGTTGAACAGCAGGTATGGAAGCAGGAGCGCGCCGAAACCGATCAACGTCGTCAGCATGGACCTGCCGCGAGTATGCCAATCCTTTTCCGTTAGCAGGATTGTGAATATTATCGGACCCAACAAGGTCAGCCCGTCAGGGCGCACCCAAACGCTGAGACCCGTGAGCAAGCCCAAAGTCAGAAAGCGACGCGAGGCGTTGAGCAGGGCAGACAAAACGATAAAGACGAATAAGCCGTGCAGGAGGGTTTCCATCCCCGACACAGCAGACCATGTGAGATGCCATGCAAATGTGAAAAAGATTCCGATCCACGGAAGGCGCGGAGTATAGGACGTAATCAGTCTGCGCGCGTTGGTTTCCGCAATAATGGCAAGTGTCGCAAGCACAATCCATCCGAGAAAAAACGTCCAACCGTATGGCGCAAGGTTTATGAAATACCCCAATGAAAGCAGGAATGTCCACAACGGCGAAGTGGAGCCGGCGGATTTTTCACCAAGCCGAAACGCCCACTCACCGTGATCGGCAAAATTCCTCGCGTAGGTCAAATGAATCCATGTGTCGTCCAGTGGAAAACCAACGCGAAAAGTCAGCGCGCTTATCATCACATAAAGCCCCGCTGCGAGGAGCGCGGATATCGCAACGATAATCCGCCAATCAACGAGGCGGTTCGATACGGTAGAGGCGCGCGCCATCGAGTTCTCCTAAATAAGTGAACATTGGATTTCCATTCGGGTCATCGTACAAGTCCTGAATCGCTTCGTAGGTGCCGTCCGCTTCAAGAATTAAATAATAAGCCGCAAATTTTTCAGAGACAGACAGGATCGTCGCTTCGTCACCATATGGCAGGGCGACCGCCGACCTTCCCGAAAAAATAAAGTACCCCGGTGGATTGCGGACGATCACGACGTCGTTTGGACTGATTCCGCCCTCCTGAAATTTTTGCTCCACCTTCGCATACACGGCATCGTCCTGCGCCCAGCCACCGGCGACCACGCGAAGGTTTACGAGGTAAAAAGTCATGAGGAAAGCCAACAAAACCAAAACGCCCTGAAAAACATACGGAGCGTTTTCATCTTTGAATTGACCGCGACTGCGCGCCCACGCGAGCACAGCATCCAGCCCGATGGGCGCGGCAACCCACCACATCGGCTGAAACGCCGCCCCGGCGTGAAAGAAACTCCCGCGCGAGCCGGCAAAGGGGAAGACGATCGTCATCACGGTGAACAATATCACCCAGCCGGTCACTGCGACTTTCGCGCACATGTCATTTCGCAATTTCCATAACCCGAACAAAATGAACGGAAAGAGAAAAATTTCGCCTTGCGCGGCGAAAGCGTTCCCAAAGTTGGAGGTTAATGCGCCGAGACGGTTTTGCAGGGCGGCGCTCCACCCGGCTTGAAAAAAAGATTGTTGGGTTAAGATATCAGGCGGGTAAACGAACGTCTGGTTGTAATTCTCAAGCCAGAGCAGGCGACCGCCTCCGGGCGTCATGAACGAATCGTAGAGGGTAAGGCTTCGATAATGCCAGAAGCCGGCGATGAGGAGGTAGCCGAGGATGACGAGGAAGCCAGCGGAAATTCCCCTCACCCCGACCCTCTCCCGAGGGGAGAGGGAGAAAATTGAGACAAGTCCTGCAAGCCCAAGCCAGAGGAGTCCGTCACTGCGGGCGAGGGTTAAAAATCCAGCCAGAGCGCCGAGAGCGATGGGAATCCATTTTTTGGCGCGAGGCGCGAGGAGGAAAAATGTCGCTCCAAGAATCATATAGATTCCGTAATTATCTGGCACGGGCATGAATGGCGCGTAGTACATGGAAAAAATCGAAAGCAAACCGGAAGTCATTGCGAGGCGCGGCTGTCGGGAAACGCTGAAGGCAAGAGAGGCGACGAGAAGCGGCGCACAGGCTGAAAGGAGAATGAACGGCGCGCGTCCCGCCGCGTAGGTTGTCATACCGGATATCCACATCCCCAGCGCGGATACGATGGAGGCGAGGGGCATCCAATACGCGTGAGACGGGTTGGGAAGCGTTTGCGGGTCGCTCAGGTAATTCCAGATGTACGGTTCGGTGAAACCGTTGCCGCTGGCGAGTTGGATGCCTCCTGCGAAATAATAATCGGCATCCATGTAGCCGGGTTGTTCTTGAAAACGTGAGACAGCAAACGGAACCGCCAACCCAATGAAGAATAAAAAGAGGTAATAGCGCCAGTTCATTTGCGAAGACCCACCTGATCAATCCACGTTCGTGGCGAACGCACAGCGAACCATCGCATCCAGTACAAAGCAAAGATTGTTGCAAGCGGCGGAAGAACTCGTAATAAATCCGCATACATGGGATTGCGCGTCGAGATTGATGCCAGGTATAAACTGAAGGGAGTTACTGACCCGACCATGAGAACAATCGCGCCAACCAGCCATGGACGACGATTCCAACGCTCGAATACCAGGAGCAGGATTAGAATGAAAGCGGGAAAGAGCGCGGCATAATTCGATGCGAACATGGGAAAGCCCATCAGCGGCGTAACCGCCAGCGCCAGACCTGTCACCCAGGCAATTCGCCTAAAATGTTCCTGAGCCGAACGCAGCATCTCAATGAACACCAGCAGGAACAAGGCGAGGGTAACGACCGCGCCGAGAGGGAATCGCACATCAGGGAACCAAAACTTCAATACGGAGTTGAGGTTCAAAGAAACTACTCGATACCAATCCGAAAGCACCGCCCGTGTGTAAGGGAGAAGCCAACCGGGCTTGATCAGAAAAGAGACGGCGAGCAAAACGAAGAGCGCCATGCCAAAGCCGGTCAGCACCCCCCAGCGTTTGTTGGCAACGACAAGCACAAAAATGAAAAGAAAAAACAACGCGCCAACTTCCCACTGGAAAGCGGCGAGAAAGAGTAAGCCGCCGGCGAGTTCGTCGTTGAATGAGCGGATGGCGAGGAGGATGGAACAGTAAAGGAAGGTGAGAAATATCGCGGGAGAATTAGAGATTAGAGAATTGAGGCTGTAATATCCAAAAATTGACAGCGCAAAAATCGAAGCCAGCGCCCAGCGCGGAGGTTGCCACTCAAGCAGGCGCAGGGTGATAACCGCCGTTCCAATCAAAGCGGCTTCGGCAAACAACATCCAGATGCCGCGCGCGACCGCGAAGTCGCTGAAGATCGCGAGGGGAGCATACAACAAGAGGATGTAAAACGGGTCGTTCAACACGTAGCCATATTCATCCGCCGACGCGGCGCGCCCATAGACAATTTGTTGCACACGCTCGGCAACCACTGTGCCGTATGGTTCGCCGCCCTCGAACATGTGCGCCCGCAAGCCGTTCCACCGCATGGACAGCCATTCGCCACCGGGGAGCGTCCGCGCGAGGAAGATGTTGAGGGCAAGCAGAAGAACAAGCGCGAGAAAAGCCAGAATGAGAAAGCGAACTTCCTCCCTGCTCCAGCCTTTTTTAATTTTACGAATATCTTGAAATGCCATGGGGCGATTCTTTGTCAACCGCCAAGGCGCAAAGGACGCCCGGCGTTATCGAAAACGCCGAAGAGGGCTTGGCGTACCTCAAATACCTTGGCGCTTTGGCGTCTTGGCGGCAAAGTGGACATCTTTTCACTCGATCACAAACCGAAAGATCGGACGGGTCGGCGAGTTGCGCGCAACTTCTTTGAACCCCGCCTGCCGAAATGCGGACGCCAGTCCTGTAAACGCGAACGGAGGCGGGACGTTTTTATCCGCTTCGACGGGATAGCCCTCGACGATTCGTCCGCCCTTCGATTTGACGTACTTCACCGCGGCTTTGAGCAACTCGACATTGATTCCCTGCTTGCGGAATTTTTTCGCCACGAAGAAGCACGGCACCGACCAGACTTCCTGCTCGTCCACGGGTTTGAGCACTTTTGAATGCGCAAGCCGTTCATACGCGGCGCGCGGCTCGACTGCCACCCACCCCGCCACCTCGCCGTGCAGGTAAGCGAGCAAGCCCGTCACCGCGCCATCATTTAATTGGTTTTTATGCATCTGCCGCGCTTCGTACCCTTTGGCTTCCTGGTACGCTTTACCGCGCAGTTTCCAGTGCATGCACCAGCATCCACCACACGCGCCATGCGGACCGAAGAGTTCTTCGAGGTCGTTCCAGAGGTTCCGGGTGAGAGGGTGGAA
>CAYPCK010000056.1:0-9207 GCA_964409185.1 uncultured Anaerolinea sp.
CGTACTACGTATTGCGTAAAGCGTACAATACGTAGTACGCAGTACGGATTTTTAGATTGTCATGCGAGTTTTGATACAGCGTGTTTCCCATGCCAGCGTAAAGATAAATAACGAAGCCATTTCCTCCATCGGAAAAGGTCTGTTGATTTTATTGGGCGTCGGTCATGGCGACGGGGAGGAGCAAGCGGCGTTCCTCGCGGAGAAGACCGCCAACCTGCGCATCTTCGAGGATGAACAGGGCAAGACGAATTTATCCATTCTGGATGTGAAAGGGGAAGCGATCGTCGTTTCGCAGTTCACGCTGTACGCCAACACCAGCAAGGGACGCCGACCCTCCTTCATCGAAGCCGCCCTGCCTGATGCCGCCGAGCCGCTGGTGAATCGATTCGCGGAGTTGTTGCGCGGACACGGCGTCCCGACCCAAACCGGTCAATTCGGCGCGCATATGGCGGTGGAAATCCATAACGACGGTCCTGTCACGATCTGGTTGGAGAAATGAACGTTAAGCCGAACGCCTGTCAAAAAGCCATTCACGGAATTTTGATGTTAAAGCCCGTCTCGATCCTATTGTCGAAAGTTTTATACCGCGCCGATAATTTCCTTTTGCGGGCAACCAACGGAAAACTCACGGTCACTCGTATTGTCGGTTTGCCGATCGTCCAATTGACGACCAAAGGCGCGAAAACCGGGAAACCAAGAACGATGCCGTTGTTAAGCGTACCCGACGGGGAGAAAATTGCGTTGATCGCTTCCTACTTTGGCGGAAAGCATAACCCCGGATGGTACTACAACCTGAAATCGAATCCCGAGTGTGAAGTGCGGATGAACGGTGAAACGAGAAAATATCTTGCACGCGAATCGTTTGGTGAAGAACGCGAGCGATATTTCCAGATGGGAATTTCATATTACGCGGGATACGCAAAATATAAAGAACGCGCCGCGCACCGGCATATTCCCGTGATGGTGTTGGAACCGAAGACGTAGGGGGAGTCTCAGACTTGCCTCTAGATGGAAAATGCCGGATTCCACAATGCCGCATCCACTTGCACCGCCAGCGCGCCGACGGCAAGCATCGCGTCGGCGTTTTCTTTTGACCACACGCCTCCCGCGCCGATGATGGGGATTCCCAGTTTGGCGGCGGATTCGACGATATGGAGGGATTGAGGAAAGAGGGAGGGACCGAATAAACGCCCGTGGGTAATCTCCCTCACCCCTAGCCCCTCTCCCGCTGGGAGAGGGGGATACGCTCCTCGCGGCGCGGCAATACTGATCGCCTGCGCGCCGTCCTCCATCAAGCGCGGACCGAGCGAAAGCACCTGCTCTACCGGCAGGGAAAAAATCAAGGGCAGTTCTCCCAAACACATTTCGAGCGTGAGCAAAATAATATCGTCGGCGAGCAGGGGAGCAAAACCAAGTTCGACAGCCATGACATTTTCATGCGATTCCAACATGCGTGCCATTTGTTGAGTCTCTTCGGGGCGGTCAGCCATCAGGTGGACGATGATGGGAAGTTCCGAACGCATCCATTTGGCGGAGTATTTTTTCAAAGCAGCATGAATGCCGGGATTGGGCAACCCCGTATGGAGGAGGAATCCGCCGGGATATTCGATCGCTTCTGGTTGCGCGGTCGGCAGTCGCGGGCGCAGAGAGATTGGGTTGGTGATGAACGCGCCGAATGAATCGAGTGACTTCCCTGAACGGGGATCGGGAACAAATCCCAAGGACCCCGCCGCGTTCATCAGTGGCTTGCTGAAATACAAGTCGCGTTTCATCGTTCTAAAAATTTTACCCCTCCTTGTTTCGGAGGGGTATTTGTTTATGCCAGCCCGATCGCTTTCAGCATATCGTCGTTGCTGTCGAATTTGAATTCCTCCAGCCCGCGATTTTTCGCTTCCTCGCTTTCGATACCTTCGAGTTTGCGGACATCCGCCTTGGAGATCACCGGCTTGTCCAATCTCTTGATTTTTGCATCGAGCGCATCCATGTTTACGGCACCAGCGGGTTTGCTTTGCAGATACGCCCACACCGCCTTTGCCGCGTTGGTGCCGTCTTTGCGGGCATACCCCACCAAGCCATCGCTGGCTTTGCGCGACCAGCCGCCAACAAACACGCCCTCAATCGCGGATTCATAAGACAGTCCGTCAATGGGGAAGCGCGGTTCCTTGCTTTTGACGAACTCATTCCACTCGATGGGCAAACCGAAAGAATCTTCCACTTTGTCGCCGATGGCAAAGATGACCGTATCGAGCGGAATCATGCGCTTGTTCCCGGTGCCTTTGGCGCTGGTCTTGCCGTCTTTTTGGGTGAGGAGGTTGTCTTCCACTTCCATGTGAGTCAATTTGCCGCCCTCGCCGATCATGCCCACCGGGGAAGCGAGAAAATCGAATTTGAATTTAGCGTTCTCGGTTTTGGGGTCTGCCTTGGCGAGCGCGTCAAGAATTTTGCGGCGGCCGATCTCCGGGTCCTGGTTGATCGCCTGCAAGGCGGGATGCACGCGCGCCATTTCCGCCTCGAATTCAGGCATGTCCATGTATGAGATCAGGTGCTTCATCTCGTCCTTGGTAAAGTTCACCTCCGCCGGTCCGCGGCGGACAACGGCGGTGACCTCCTCCGCTTTTTGCGCGTTGATCAGGTGACGGGCGATATCCACCATCACATTGCCCGCGCCGATGATGGCGCACCGTCTCCCAAAGCGGAAATATCTTTGGCTGAACGGCGGCAGATGATTGTAGAAATACACCACATCCTTGGCGTGGTACACGCCTTCGAGTTCCTCGCCGGGCAGGTTAAGCGACTTCGTCCCCTGCGCGCCGGCGGCGACGAGGATCGCGTCGAAGCCGAATCCGCGTAGGTCATCGAGAGTCAGGTCGCCCTGAGTCCCGATCGAGAGGTTTCCATAGTAGTCAATGTTTGGGAGGTCGAGCACTTGCCGAAACTGTTTGCGCAGTCCCTCTTTCATCGTGTGCTTTTCCGGGTAAATGCCGTATTCGGCAAGTCCACCGGGTTTGACGTCGCGGTTGAACAACGAGATGCGCGCGCCTTGCGCCGCAAGTTCGCGCGCGCCGAACAGCCCTGCGGGTCCAGCGCCGATCACGGCGACGTGGTATGGATTGGTCACGATGCCTCCTGAGATGCCCTGCGGTATTGAAGTGCGAAAGCGATTATAGTCAAAATTAAACGCACTCACAAGACGAGCGCCGCGTCCATAAGTTTCTAGCCGCTACGATCACGCGGCGTCTCCGCTTCGCTACGACATTTTTTCATAACTATGCTAAGATTGCAGGTGTACTTTATCCAGAATGAGGAGGTCGTATGTCACAGCCATCCCCAAAACGCGAGACGCCATTCGCGCGATTCATGCGGATCATCCGCGGCGATGCGAGCCAAACCACGCGGACGCGCGCGCAACGCCGGGTGAACGCGACTCCCGCCTCGGCGCCGGCTCCTTCCTCCCTTGCGGCTGATTCCGTCCCCCAGCCCACCCGTCTCCTGCGCGCCTTCTGGACGTTCACCGGCATCCTCTCGCTCATCGTCAACATCGTATTGATCGCCATTCTTTTCATCGCATTGCGGATGTTGGGAACGATACAACTGACGGCGAACGATCAATTCTCCGGCGTGCTTGGCGGCTTGTACCTCAACTTCCTCAAAATGGATCAAGCCACAATTTCATCGAGCATCCCCGTCAACGCGTCAGTTCCCCTCGATATTGTAATACCCGTGAGAACGACAACGGTTGTTCGTCTTGCCGACGCGGCTATCATCCCCAATGCGCATGTTGTGATCAATGCCGGAGGCGTGGATATTGATACCGATGCCTCCATCACCCTGCCTGCCGGCACGTCGCTCAATGTCATCCTTGACTTTCAGTTACCGGTAAAAACCGACCCGAACAACAACCAGATTCTGGTTCCCATAAATCTGAATGTGCCTGTCAACATTCCGCTCAAAGACACGCAACTGCACGAACCGTTCGTCGGTTTGCAGGAGGTCGTTAAACCGTATTACTGCCTCGTCGAACCCAACGCCGTGTGGAACGGCATACAAATCTGTTCGCCGTTGCAATCGCCATAATTTTTTGGAGACAACCCGCAAATGGCAAACTCGCCTACTGAAACGACACTGTCCAATGGAATGAAGGTTTTCCTCAAGGAGATTCACACCGCCCCGATCATCTCCTCGTGGGTGTGGTACCGCGTCGGCTCGCGCGACGAAGTGCAGGGCAAAACCGGTATCTCGCACTGGGTGGAACACATGCAATTCAAAGGCACGCCGCAATTCCCCGCGAACATGCTCGATAAAGCCATCTCGCGCGAAGGCGGCATGTGGAACGCCATGACCTACCTCGATTGGACGGCGTATTTCGAAACCATGCCGGCAGACAAGATCGATCTCGGCTTGCGCCTCGAAGCCGACCGCATGACCAACAGCCAGTTCAACCCGGACGAAGTTGCCTCGGAACGCACGGTTATCATCTCGGAGCGTGAAGGCAGTGAGAACGAACCGCTGTTCATGCTGGGCGAAGCGGTGCAACAGACCGCCTTCCGCGTGCATCCGTATCATCACGAGGTCATCGGCGATATGGCAGACTTGCGCACGATGACGCGCGACGACCTGTTCAACCATTATCGCGAATTTTACGTGCCGAACAACGCGGTCATGGCGGTTGCCGGGAATTTCGAAACCAAAAAAATGCTTTCGCGCATCAAAGAGTTATTCGAACCAATACCTATTGGAAAAGAACCGGCGCGTGTGGCGCGCCCGGAACTTCCGCAGAACGGGGAGGTGCGCCTCACGGTGGAAGGACCCGGTTCCACTTCGTACGTGCAGGCTTGCTACCGTTTCCCAGCCGCTTCGCACCCGGATTTTTTCCCGCTTTCCGTGCTGGATAGCTTGCTTGCTGGACCGAGCAACCTAAACATGTTCGGCGGCGGTATCTCGAACAAAACCTCCCGCCTCTACCGCGCCCTCGTGGATAAAGAACTCGCGGTCAGCGTGCATGGCGGCGCAACGGCGACGATCGATCCCTACCTGTATGGGATCACCATGACCGTCCACCCGAAGCGCAAACCCGAAGAGACGCTCGCCGCGCTGGATAAAGAGATCAAGCGTGTGCGGGAGGAAAAGGTTTCCAAGGACGAAATTACCCGCGCCATCAAACAGGCACGCGCTTTGTTTGCCTACGGAAGCGAGAACATCACCAACCAAGCATTCTGGATGGGTTATTCTGAAATGTTCGCCACCTACGATTGGTTCCAAACGTATCTCGATAAACTGGCGAAGGTCACCGCGAAGGATGTGCAGCGCGTGGCAAACGAGTATTTCCGTCCGCAAAGCCGCGTGGTCGGCACATATATTCCGTTGGATGGGAGGGTGAAATAATGGCGAAGAATATTTCCGGGTTGCCCAGCCCAAACGACATTCATCGTGAAGTGTTGCCGAACGGCATCACGGTGCTGACGCGCTCGAATTTCAACAGTCCGTCAGTGGTCATCAGCGGGTACTTCGATGCCGGCTCGCTCTTTGAGCCAGATGCGAAGCTTGGGTTGGCGGATTTTGTCACCTCGGCGTTGATGCGCGGGACGAAGAAACGCACGTTCGATAAAATTTACAATGAGTTGGAGTCTGTTGGCGCGAGTTTGGGGTTCAGTTCAGGAGTGCATAAGTCCGGCTTCAATGGTCGTTCGCTGGCGGAAGATTTGCCCCTTTTGTTGAATCTTCTGGCTGAGTCGCTGATTTCGCCGACCTTCCCGAAAACCGAGATCGTAAAACTTCGCGCGCAACTCTTGACCGGCCTTGCCATCCGCGCGCAGGATACTTCGGAGATGGCTTCGATGGTGTTCGATGAAATCCTGTTCAAGGATCATCCGTACAGCCGCGCGGAGGATGGTCACCCGGAGACGGTCAGGAAGATCACGCAGGGTGACCTCGTGAAGTTCCATCGCGAGTGTTTCGGTCCGCGCGGGATGGTGATCGCCGTCGTCGGCGCGGTCAAGGCGGAGGAGGCGGTGAGGCAGGTGAAACGCTCTCTAGGGGCGTGGCAGGTGAAAGGTCAGAGAGAAGCGCCGGCGCTTCCTCCGCTAAAACCGATGAAGAAATCCGTTCGGCGGCATCATGTCATTGCCGGGAAGTCGCAGTCCGATCTGGTGATTGGCACGACGGGTCCGATGCGCAAAGATGCGGATTTCATGCCCGCAATGTTGGGCAATAATATTCTGGGGCAGTTCGGGCTGATGGGGCGGATCGGCGATGTGGTGCGCGAGAAAGCGGGGCTGGCGTATTACGCGCACTCAAGTTTGAGCGCAGGGCTAGGACCCGGCTCGTGGGAGGTGAGCGCGGGGGTGAACCCGTCGAATGTGGGGAAGGCGACGGATTTGATTGTGAGCGAGTTGAAGCGATTCGCAGATGACGGAGTGACCGATGCCGAACTTTCCGATAGCCAGACAAATTTCATCGGCCGTTTACCGCTCTCGTTGGAATCAAACGGCGGCGTGGCGAATGCGTTGTTGAATATCGAGAGGTACGATCTCGGATTGGATTACTACCTGCGTTATGAGAGTCTGGTTCGCGAAGTGACGCGAGAGGATGTGTTGCGCGCGGCGCGGCGGTTTATTAATCCCGACCGATTGGCGATTGCGGTGGCGGGAGCGTAAAAGCTTTAAATCGTAAGTAGTAATTTGGTGTTCCAGTAGCGAAGCGTGACAAGACCAGAGATTGGAGATTGGAGATTGAAACTTGCAACTGGCGTTGATCTGATCGAGATTTCGCGCATCGAGGAGGTGGTTGTCCGACACGGCAAACATTATCTCGAGCGCGTGTACACATCTGCCGAGTTGGAGCAGTGCGGCAGGCGCGCTGAGTCGCTGGCGGGGAGGTTCGCCGCGAAAGAAGCGGTGGCAAAAGCGCTGGGTTCAGGTATCGGGGATATTTCGTGGAAGGATATCGAGATTCTCGGTGATGAGCAGAACGCGCCTGTGTTGACATTGCACAACGTCGCAAAACAGAAAGCAGACGAACGCGGCTTGGTGAACTGGTCGGTGAGTATCAGTCACAGCCAGAGTCATTCGGTGGCGTTTGTGGTGGCGATCGGTTAGGCGTATCGCCGCCGCGGACCGCGGTTTGAGCATTTAATAATCAACATCCCGCAGTTGGTGGAAAACTGCGGGATGTTTTGCAAAGGACAGGACTCGTGCAGGAAAATCACCTGCACCATCGGTCTTGTCCATGTTGCCGAGTAATGTTGTGTTATCGGGATGCGTTAAATGCGGGTGGACGGAGGTGATTTGGCTTGGGGGATTAAGACTCTGACTTGATCCCAGCCCCATATCGTATGACCTCTTCAAGAATATCAATGTTTATATCATTCAGCGATTTGAACTTAATGCAATATCCACTCACACTTGCCTTGCCGATCTTTTTTCCATATGTTTGGGCTAGGTATTTTTTATCTTTGATGCCAAGGATGTAGACAGAGATTCCTGTTTTGTTTGCGCTCAAGCCAATTTGATAAAACTCCCTTGTTTTTCCATCGGCATATTTTATGGTGTGAAGTCCATATCCAATATTAGGATTGGAAATGGTTTTGTTTTCGCTATTTTTACCATCCAGGAACCATAATTTACCTGCCGGCATGACCTCCAGAATAATGCGGTGCAATTCTTGCAGGTCTCTCCGTTTTACCTCAGGCTGGCTATTAATATATTCTTTGATCTGTTCTTGTGTGCTCATAGTTGGAATTATACATTGCCGATCAGCGTTTATCTTCCACGCCCACCCAAATATGACCGGGCAGGACGGGGCGATAGGCGCGTACGGTGACCTTTTCCTCATCCACGTTCGCATCTTTCAGCATGCTGGGGTGGACGAGGCACAAGTCGGGCAGGCGCCCATATTTTTTGTGGTAATAGTTGACCGCGTTCTTGATCTTTGTTTGCAGAGAGATTTGCGAGTTATCGAACCAAAGCATTCCAGTGTGCATGTCGGTTTCCTTTCTAATCAATGCTTGGCAGCCAGAATCGAAGCCAGTGGTCCCCTTCACGCAGGACAAATTGCGTACCGGAATTGAGTGTGGACAAGTTCGCTTCGCTTACAGCCAGCCGTTGAATTTGGGTTTGATCCTTGATCGACCCAAAAATTCGCGTGCGGAACAGATCAAGCCAGGGATTTACTTCAGCCACCCGGTCCGGATTCATCGTAACGATGGGCCAGACGCGGCGGGCTGGTCCACGCAGGAGGAGCCAACGCAGGTTTTGCCGCGCGTCGAAATCCAGGTTTGTTGCCGCTTCGAGATCGTCGAGCAACAACAAAACGGATTGTGAACTTGTTTTGTTTCCGTGCGCCCAGGAAGCCAGCGAAAGGATGAATTCCTCGGATGCTGTTGCATAGAATGGAAATACCCCAACCAGATTGGGAATTTTTTCCGCACCGTTCCATTCTTCGGGATGATTGGTCAAGACCCCAAACTGAAGATTTCCGGGTTGATGCATGAGTCCCGCCGCTTGGGCGATCACGCGAAGCAGGTTTGTTTTCCCTGCGCCTGCATCGCCCAGAATCAGTAGGGGACCCGGTACCGGATCATGCAGATTCAACAGCATCGGCAATCCGTCGGATGCCACGCCCATAAACATCGCTTCGGCTGGCATGGGTCCATATTCGGCGAGAACATCGCCTAACGATGGGTGAGCAGGTACAGGCGCGAGGCGACGCGCCGCTTCGATCTCAGGTTTGAGTTCGGCGAAGGCTTCCATCAAGAGGGGATAGCGGTTCATGTCGCTCATAGAACAAGTGTTCTAAATATAAAGCCTGCCTCTCGATATGTCAAGGGTGAATTTCCATCTTCGCAATGCGTTTATCATTCTTGACCTGTGCCTTGAATCCTGCTACACTTGCGCCCTGCTCCCTGTGCGCCGGGAGCAATTTAATTGTCTGTATCGCTTCCCCGATAAGTATGGCTTTGGTATAATCGCCCTGCTTAATTGCGTGGAGCGAGTGTGAGCGAGCGCCGACGTAGCTCAATCGGCAGAGCACCCGCCTTGTAAGCGGGCGGTTACGAGTTCGATTCTCGTCGTCGGCTCTGAGTTGCCGAATGAGAGAAGTCGGCGATGAAAAAAGAAATAATGACGCGGGCAGTTACCCAAGTGGCCAAAGGGGACTGACTGTAAATCAGTTGTCAGAAGACTTCGGAGGTTCGAATCCTTCACTGCCCAC
>CAYPCK010000057.1:0-9034 GCA_964409185.1 uncultured Anaerolinea sp.
TCCGTGTGACATTCCTCGACCACCTCCGAATAACCGTTGCCTTTGTCAATGGTTTTCTGCTCGCACACTTCCCGGCTGTCGTCGTAGCAGGAAACGTTATACGCGTCCGACGGCGGACTGCCGCGCTCGTTCGAATAATTCACCGATTGGATCTCCTGCACCGGCACAGAGGTCTGCCAGTACACTTCGGACACGGTGGCTTGCACCGAAGAGGTAGGAAAGACGAACAGGACCAGCGCGGCGATACAGGCAATGGCAAGACACCCAAACAATGCCCCGAGAATCAAAAAGTTTCTGCGGTTGCTCGTCTTCGCTTTGATCGGCGCGGCAGGGGTGAGTCCGCCGGCGGGTTTGGCGGCGGCAAAGGCTTCCTGGGGTTGAACGGGTTGGGCAGGCGTCAATTTGGGAAGAGGCGATCCGCAATTTGAACACAGCGAATTACTGCTTGGGTTTTCCACGCCGCAGTTATCGCACTTTACAATTTTTGGCGCAGGCGGCGGCGCTTGCATCACGCGACCAGCTTCGCGCGCCTTGCCTTCTTTCAAGTCTCCGCCGCATTGCGAGCAGGTCTCGGCGGCGGCGGGGTTGCGCGTGCCGCAGAATCCGCAGTGGATGTCCGCGCCGGCTTGCGCGGACTTGACGGCATTCTCGTCTGTCACAAATTTTTGTTCGGACGGCAATTCGAACTGCACATTCTCCGGTTGCGGCGCGCCGCAATTTGCACACGTCTTCTCGCCGCCCTTGTTGCGCGTGTTGCAGTTCGGGCAAGTCCATTCGTTTTGAACAAATCCAAGTGTTCGCCTGCGTGCCATGCTGACTCCTTTTGTTGCTCAAGGCGGTCTGTGACCCGCCGTGTCGGAAATATTATTCTTATTGCGCAGGGTCACAGACCCTGCTGGAGCAGGAAGTGTGACAATTATAAATTACGACTCAAGAAAACCCATGCCAGTTTCGTATCTCTTCGATGAGCGACTCGCACTCCGGTTCCCGGTGCGGACTTGCATCTCCCGCGTCACTTCGACGGGCTGACTTGGTCAGCGCCAGGAAAGTCGCCTCCACCCCGTTCGCCACGTTGACCGGGTCGTAGCCGCCTTCAAGCACGAAGACAATTTTCCCATCGCAAACTTGCTCCGCCAGCGCGATGACCCTTTGCGCGAGCATGAAATACCCTGTGGACGAGAGTCCCAGTGACGTGATCGGGTCGTTCCAGTGCGCGTCGAACCCGACGGAGATGAAGATCATCTGTGGTTTAAAAGACTCAACGAATGGTTTGAAAATTTCACCCGCAACTTTTTCATACACGCTATCTCCTGCGCGTGCAGGTAGCGGCACATTGACGATTCGCTTCTTGGCATGTGGCGCATCTTTCAACGCGCCGGTGCCGGGATAAAACCCCGGTTGGAATTGATGCGCCGACAAAAACGCGACGCGCTCGTCGTGGAGGAACGCGGCTTGCGTCCCGTTGCCGTGATGCGCGTCATAGTCAATGATCATCACGCGCTCCATGCCGTTTGCCAGCGCATCCCGCGCGCCGATGGCGACGTTGTTGAACAGGCAGAATCCCATGGCGCGGTCGGGTTCGGCGTGGTGCCCCGGTGGGCGGACGATGGCGAAGGCGTTGTCCGCCTCACCGTGCGCAACAGCGCGAACGCCGGCGAGCACTCCGCCTGCGGCGAGTAACGCATCCTCGAACGATGTTTGAGTCACATACGTCGGCGCGTAGTCTATGATGCCGGGCGCGTCTTCGCGGCAGACACGTTCAATGGCGGAAACAAGTTGAGGGTGGTGAACCAGAGTCACTTCGTCGCGCGAAGCGGGTTTTGCATCCAGCAATTGCGCGTGGAATGAATCAAGTTTAGGTTTCAACACATCCAACCGCCCCGGTTGTTCGGGGTGATCGGGGTAGCGATGATTCGGCGATGGAATGAAGGTGTAGGCGGTGGGCATGCGCGAATTATATCCCCCAATCTCGAGTCTCTACTCTTTTTTACTTTTGAACACATCCATCCACTCCTCGATTTCGTTCTCTGAGATCACGCGCTCGCTTTTTGAAGCGCGCGGCGAGTTCATTGCTTGTTTGAGAGTTCTTGCAAATTCATCCGATGAAACGACCTCCGCTCGTGCAGAGCGTGCATCAGATTGCACCTGCCGATCCGAAGTGACCACGGTCCAGTTCTTGGCGGCTTTCCCTAATTTTTTCAACCGGCTGCGAATGGCATTGTCTGCTGTACGGCCACGGGGAACAAAATGCGCGGCGACGGTTCCAACTTTCCTCGTACCTGCGTGTTCTGCCGGCGCGCCGTCGAAGTACACGTCCACCTGGCGGCGTTCGAGGCGGCAGAACGCCTGCAGGAGTGCGATCAATTCCAACTCGTCGTCCGGCGAATCGAGGCGCAGTCCGAGTTTGGGGATCAGGTTGTGCCCGTCAATCAAATACGGCATGAGGTTCGAGTTGATGACAAGAAAAGACGCAGAGAATGCGGAAGGACTATATGCGCTTCGCATTCTCTGCGTCTGTGGCGCTTTTTTATTGACTCAAGTCAATGGTTTCGCCGCCGTAATCGCCGGTGAGGGTGAGCGAGCCGGTGTTGTAGTCGTTGGTGTAGGTGAGGGCGCCGGTCTTGTCGCCGCTGACCTGGGTCTCAAGCGAGAAGATGCCGGTCTCGTAATTGAAACTGCCTGTGCCGGTGATCGCGAAGCCCGCTGTAAATTCGCAATCGGTGAAATTGTATGATTCGCCGACTTCGCTGGGGGCGAACGTGAACGACCCGCCATAGGGGCAGGCGAAGGTGGTCTCTTCGGTGAAGCTGTTGTAATAATATTCCGGGGAGAGGTAGAGTTCGAGGTCTATGGCGGCGAACACATCGAGCGGGTTATCGAATTCGCTTACCTTGGCGGGCATCAACGGTTCGTATGCGCTGATGATGGACGGATCCCACTCGCACACGATCTCGCGTTGGGCGGGAAGTTCCCCATTCACCATGAAGTCTGTGATGTAATCGTCGGGGCATTCATTGCCGAAGCCGTAGACGGAGTGACGCCCGCCATCCACGTACAGGTGATAGCCGTTGTCGAGGCGTTCAAAGACGGTCTTGCCCTGCGGGAAAGGTGTGGCAGGGTCGAGGGTCGCATTCAAAATAAAGGTTGGGACGCCGGGCGCCGCGAGCGGCTCGCGTTCCACAACTCCTTGCGGGGCGCTGGGCCACAAGGCGCAGTACAAGCCCGTATACACAAAGCCGTCGAGACGCGGGATAGTTCCGTTGGAGGCTTGCCCGGCGGCGATGGTCTGCGCGATCCGTTCCTCCGCGGTGCCGCTGAAATACGAGTCGTCGGCGCAGTTGACGCCGTAGAACATCGTATCGGAAAAGGTCAAGTCGCCGAGATATTCGCCGGTGGCTGGGTCGAGCGTTCCCTGTTGGTGCAGTAAACGCGCCATCGGCAGGATGTCTCCGTTGTTCGCCGCGGCAAGTGCCCGCAGGAATAACATGCGCCCGCCGAGGGAATACATCTGGTAGATCGTTACGAATTCCAGTTGGTTGAAGGTAAAGGTCTTTTTCACGCGTTCGCCGCTCGCGAGCGGGTACTCGTACGCGATGGGAGTTTGCGAGACCTTTGTGGCAAGTGAATCGTAGACGGCGACAGCATCGCCGCCCATTTCCTCCGCGCAGTCCGCGTTTTCGTTGCAGGCGCCCAGCACGGCGAGCAGGACTTCTTCGAAGGCTTTTTCCTGCGCAAGCGCGCCCTCTTCGCCGGTCAGCGTCAGGTCAATGGTGCCGTCTAGGATGAGTCCAGCCAAACGATCGGGGTGAGCCGCGGCGTAGGTTTGAGCGACTGCCGTGCCGTAACTCACTCCGTACAGCCAGAATTGATCGTCTCCCACGATCTGGCGGAACGATTCGATATCCTCCGCCACCTGGTTGGTGCCGTAGAATCTCAACCGCGCCGGGTCAACGCCGATCTCTGCGACGCATCCCTCCACGAACGCGCGCGCATCGGCGATGGCGGCTTGTTGCTCAGCCGGGGTGTCGGCTCCCTCCAGCCCGGCGGTATCATCTGCATTCAGGTAATTGAGAAAATCCGCCGCATACGCCTTGGGGCATGCCAACTCGCCCGAAAGCCCGAGACCGCGCTGGTCGAAATAGACGATATCGAAATGTTCGAGGATCTCATCCGAGAACCAGTTCAGCCCCCCGCTGCTGACTCCCTCGCCGCCGGGTCCGCCGGGAAACGCCTGCACGTACATGCCGTAGCGTTCGCCGGTTGCCTGCGAAACGGCGAAGACCACATTCAGGGTTTCCGTGTTCGAGGCGTCAAAGTGATCGAGCGGGACTTGAATCGTAACGCAGGTGAAATCGGGGTTTTCGTCACAGTCTGTACCGCCGAGTCGTTCCAATGCGCCCGACATGTCGCCGCCCTGCCCGCTGTTGGACTCGGTGGGTTGGGCTGGCGGAGGAACGGTGGGCGTGGGCGTGTTGAGAAATCCGCCGAAATTGCACGCCAGCGCGAAAACGGACAGGCTTACGAGAAATATAAAAAGTTTATTTCGGGTCATTCGATTTCACCTCGGTTTCGTTGGTTTGGTATTGAAGGATTTTATACGCGCCGAGGCTTCCATGCAAGAACCAAAAGTAAGCCTGGGAGAAGAACAAAAAATGCCGCCTCGAAAATGCAGGCGGCATTTTTCATTTTGTCAAATGAGTTTCAAGCAAATTCGATCTCTCTTGCAACGACCTCGAACTCGGGCGGATTCTCCAGAGTCTTTTTCACTTTGCACAATTCCGCCGAGCGTATCAACGCGCTGTAGTATTGCTTCGGGAACGCGGGCGGAACGTGAATCTCCATTTCAATCCGGTCCAGCATGCCGCTTTGCGGGTTGGCGTGATGGCGCTGAACGATGCGGATGCCCTCGGTGGGCAGGTTGCGCTGGCGGCAAAAGCCGAGGACGTAGATCCCCGCGCACGCGCCGAGAGAAGCGAGGAACAATTCAAACGGGGACGGCGCAGAATCCATCCCTCCGCCGCCCGACGGTTGGTCGGTTTGGACGATATGATTCCGAACATGCGCATCCACGCGCGCGCCGCCGGGGAAGTCGATGGTGATGTCCATGATGCTACTCCTGAATGAGTTTTTCGTAAGTCTTGACAGTTCACGAAGCGCGGCGCATACATGTGTTTTATAATGTGTCGCGCACGATAAATGTCACAAACTCAGGAGATATTTCATGGCTGACAAACGACCCTCCAAGATCATGGTCCCTCCGCAAGGCGGCATGTTGCGCGATGTGGTCGCGCGCCTCAAATTGATCGGGCGCTTGATGGCGGATCGCCGCGTAAATATTTTCATCAAGGCATTGCCGCTGGCAACGCTCGCCTACCTGATCTGGCCCCTCGACGCCATCGCCCTGCCGATCGTTGGCGTGTTGGATGATGTCGGCATTCTTTGGATCGGCTCCACACTCTTCGTGGAACTGTGCCCGCCTGCTGTGGTGAAGGAACACATGAACGATCTCCTCAGCAACATGGAGGACGATTCGACAGGCGATATCGTGGATGCTGATTCCACCGACGTGGACGGCAAATGAAGCGCTTGCTGATCCTGTTGACGCTCCCTGCCCTTGCCTGCGGGACGATCAGCACGCCTCCACCCTCCGGGACGCCTGATTCGCCCGCCTCGACCACGCTCCCGCCCACACAACCTCCCACGCCCATAGCCATACCCCCGACGGACACGCCTCCCAGCGCCTCAACGTTTCCCGACCCGAGCGCGTACACGTGGCAGCCGGTCACTGCCGGGCTCGAACGCCCCGTGGACCTGCAACCCGACCACCTTGGTCGTTTGTGGCTCGTCGAAAAATTGGGTCACATCCATTTCTTCCAAAATGGACAGTTGGCGAGCGCTCCCTTCCTCAACATCGAAGACCGCGTGAACGACACCTCGAACGAGATGGGTTTGCTCGGGCTTGCGCTTCACCCAAATTTCGCGCAGAACGGATTCTTCTACGTCAACTACACCGGCGCGGGCGGCGATACGTTCATTTCGCGCTTTACCGCCAGCGGCGATTCGGCCGACCCGAACAGTGAAGTTATTCTGTTGCGCGTGGCACAACCCTACCCGAACCACAATGGCGGGACGCTGAACTTCGGTCCCGATGGATTTCTATACATCGGTCTCGGCGATGGGGGCTCCGGCGGCGACCCGCACGGCAACGGTCAATCGCTGGAGACCCTGCTCGGAAAAATCTTGCGCATTGACGTGGATTCCGCTCAACCGTACGCCGTCCCGCAGGATAATCCATTTGGGAATGAAATTTGGGTATACGGCTTACGCAACCCATGGCGCATGTCGTTCGATTCTGTCACCGGCGATCTATACATCGGCGATGTGGGGCAGGGCGATTGGGAGGAAATTGATTTTCTCTCCGCTAATTCCTCCGGGGGGCAGAACTTCGGCTGGGATCATCGCGAGGGCGCGCATGATTTCGAGGGCGGCGGTCCAGGCGAGATGGTTGATCCCATTGCGGAATACAACCATCCCGAGGGCGGATGCTCCGTCACGGGCGGATACGTCTACCGCGGCGCGATGACCGAATGGAACGGCGTCTACCTCTATGGCGATTATTGCACTGGTTTTATCTGGGGCTTGCTACGCTCCGGGGAGGCGTGGCAGAAGCAATTGTTGTTCGATACGGAAGTCAACATCACATCCTTTGGACGGGACGCCAACGGGGAACTCTACATCCTCGCGGACAGCGGCGATGTGTACGTGCTGACGCGCAAGTAGAGTAAGCCAGTCGCATACATGCGATTTGTCATATCAACGGAGGATGCGTGTCACTGTCGCGCAGCCTCCGTTTTTTCTATACTCCAACTGTAATCGTGGAAGCGAGGTGCGATGGCGCAGAAAAAATGGCAGATTCGCAAGATGATCCGCTGTGAGCATGCTGGGCGCGAGGTGACCCTCGAAACGCAGATCGTCGTCCCGTCCGATGTGCTCCCCGACCAGCCTCCGCGTGTCCTTGCGCATCGCTGCTCGAACATGGTCGAGTGCAACCAAGTCGAAAAGATGACCTGCGCCCTGTGCGGCACCCACCCGAATTACAACCCCGTGTAGAAACACGCGCGTTTCTCCCGCGCGTTGTCACTCTCTCCTCCCTCTACGTTGGTCAAAGGCAACCCCGCCTGAGAAGGTGGGGTTAGCCGTTACTTGCAATGTGTCACTCTGAGCGGAGCGCAGTGCCGCGAGGAATCTCGATTGTTTTGCGGGAGCTTCTTCGTTTGGATGCTATACTCGCCGCTCCACAAACGATATCGATTTACGGCAAACTTCTAAAATTATTCAACACCTTCATGTAATTGGCGCGCTCGAACGCCTCCGGTTCCCGTACCGATTTTTGACTCATGCTGCCTTGCATCTGCCGAATGGACTCATATTCCCGTTCCTGCATCCATGCTTCCAGTTCGCTCAACATCGGACCGACAGCCTGTTCGCCATTATGTAATAGATTCGACGCCGTCATCGCGACCTTCGCCCCCGCCATCATCGCCTTCAACACATCGGTGTAGGTGTGCACGCCGCTGGTGAGGGCAAAGTCAACGTTTAGTTTGCCGTGCAGAATGGAAATCCAGCGCAGGGGTAAACGCAAATCGGACGATGTGCTCAAATCCAAACTGTGCAGGATCGTCAGTTCGTCAAGATCAAAATCGGGTTGGTAGAAGCGATTGAACAACACGAGTCCGTCGGCGCCCGCTTCGGCGAGTCGCTTGGTGAAATTGGGGATAGAAGTGACAAATGGGCTGATCTTCACCGCCAGTGGAATCTTGATCGCCGATTTGACTTCCGCCACCAGTTCCACTTGCGTGTCTTCGATGTCGCTGGAGGTCATCTCCAGGTCGGTGGGGATGTAGTACATGTTGAGTTCGAGCGCGTCGGCTCCTGCCTCTTCGATGCGGCGTGCATAATCCGTCCAGCCACCTGTGGAGACTCCATTCAAACTCCCAATGACAGGGATCTTCACAGCCTTCTTCAAGCCCGCCAGATGATTCAAATATTTTTCAGGGCTGATGCCATACAACCCGCCGTCGGGTAAATAGGATAACGCCTCCGCATAAGACTCACTGCCGCGGTTGAGATAATGATCCAGTTCCAGGCTTTCATGGATAATTTGCTCCTCGAAGAGCGAATACATCACAATTGCCGAGATGCCCGCCTCCTCCAGTTTCTTCGCGCGGTCGATCTTTCGCGAAAGCGGAGAAGCCGAAGCGACGAGTGGGTTTTTTAATTCCAGACCAAGATAGGAAGTCGTTAAATCAGTCATGATGTTCTCCTGAGCTTTTGACCGCCGACCACAGACCGCGGACCGTTGTCCGTCGTCAACGGTCTGCCGTCAGAGATGAACTCACTTTTGTCCATTCCCGTTGTAATGCATTGCCGCCATCTGCTGATACAGCGCCCAGCGACTCTTCGCATCCTTCTGGGCATCACGCATCAATTCTTCTGCCCGTTCCTCATCCAGTTGCGTGAGCATCTTGTAGCGGGTCTCGTTGTAGGCGTATTGTGAGAATGGAACGCTCGGCTCTTTGGATTCCATGACAAGCGGATTTTGCCCCTGCTCGGCGAGACGCGGATCATACCGGAATAGGGACCAGTGACCCGATTGCACTGCAAGTTTCGTCTGCTCAAGACTCTTCGCCATATCATAGCCATGCGCAATGCAAGGACTGTATGCGATGATCAGCGACGGACCGTCATATGACTCGGCTTCAATCAACGCCCGCAATGTCTGCTGGTCGTTGGCGCCCATGGCAATGCGAGCGACATACACATAGCCATAGGACATCGCGATCAACCCCAAATCCTTTTTCGGCATCCCTTTGCCGCCCATCGCAAACTTTGCCACCGCCGCCCGCGGCGTGGACTTGCTCGCCTGCCCCCCGGTGTTGGAATACACTTCGGTATCCAGCACAAGGATGTTGACGTTGCGCCCGCTTGCCATCACGTGGTCGAGACCGCCGTAGCCGATGTCGTACGCCCAGCC
>CAYPCK010000058.1:0-7518 GCA_964409185.1 uncultured Anaerolinea sp.
CATTTCTATTTTCTCCTGTAAATTTTTTACACTGAAATCTTATCAAGCGGTTTTTAATGTCAAGAGAAGGGTGGGTTAACAACTCGTTAAATTTTTTAGCCTTTCGATGGGGTGAGTTCGCGGGAGCATTAAGCAATTACCCGCCATGATGCTGTCATGGCGGGTAATGCCTCCGTTAGGAGGCAGCAACAAGGAGGAGAAAAATCGTAACTCAATCACTGTGAAAAAACGTCAGACTTTTCGTTTTTTTCAGCAACTCAGTTTCATAAGGGGAGGTGTCCCACTGCCAGGTGTTGAGGTCGGTGAGGGCGCGATAGGCAGTCAGGTCGAGTTGAAGTGGCGTGACGGAGACAAAGCCCTCCGCTAACGCGCCTACGTCGGTGCCGCGTTCGGGGACTCCCGTCGGCGCGTCGCCGCCGATCCAGTAATAAGCTTTATTGCGCGGGTCGGTGCGTTCGTCGAGACGGCTGTGATACACGCGTAGTCCCTGCCTCGTCAGCGCGATGCCGCGCATCTTATCATCGGGCAGGAAGGGCACATTCACGTTGAGCAAAATCTCATGCGCGAGACCGTTCTCGATCACCTGCCGCACGATCTTCGCGGCGGCGCGCGCCGCAGGCCCATAATCCATGTCGCCGAGGTGGCCATCCACCGTTTCGAGCGAGACCGCAACGCCGGGCACACCGGCAATCACCGCTTCCATCGCGGCGGTGACGGTTCCCGAATAGGTCACATCGTGCCCGAGGTTGGCGCCCGCGTTGATCCCCGAAACAACAAGATCAATCGGCTCTTTGAAATAACCAAGCGTTGCGAGGGCAACACAATCCGACGGCGCGCCGTCACTGGCGAATGCCTGCGCGCCATCCGCAAGGCGGACTTCCTTGACGCGCAACGCGCGATCCAGTGTTTTGACGTGACCGCCTCCGGACCAGTTTCGGTCTGGCGCAAGCACCGAAACTTTTCCCAGCCGACGCATTTCCTGCGTGAGAGCCAGCAAACCCGGCGCAAACACGCCGTCGTCATTCGTTACAAGAATGTGTTTCATCTTCCTTTACCTTTGTTTAGAAACTTCTGCCGTTTCTGCGATGTGTCAACAGCGAAAACGACAAGCAGGGAAAGGATCAAGGTTGTGAGAAAAAGCGTTTCCATATTCTTTCTACTCCAAACATTCGTGATCAGGCTGGGTTGGCGAGGCGGGTGAGCGCGCTTCCCACATATCCCGCCACCCAACTCCCGAGGATGCGCGCGGAATTCCATTCTTTTTTCTTGTGCTGGCGCACTGTGCCGTTGTACAGGGCGCGCACCAGTTCCCGGGCGGTATGTCCGTCGAACTCCGTTGCTCCAAGTCCGATCGCGTTCAGCACGTGCGCGTCGCTGTTGGCGACCTGCGTAATATTCAAGCGATTTGCAAGGATGCGGGCGTAATGATTGCTCATCCTGTCTATCGTGGTGGCGTTGTACGACTCGATGGCGATCAGGATGCGCGCCACGTCGGGGTTGCGAAGCGCCCTCAAAATCGAGTAGGCGCCGAGGCTCTTCATCCCAATCCCGCCTGTCATCGGATGAGGGGCGATGCAGAAGCCGCCGAGTTCCCCTACTTTCAAAACCGTTTCAACCAACGGCAAGCCGCGCTCGATCTTCTGCGTGACGTTCAAGGCGAGCAGGTCGCCCTCGGAGGTGGTGATCTCGATGCCGGGGATCACTTCGACCCCGTATTTTGGCGCAAGTTCCATAGCCTTGAGCGCGCCAGCGACCTCGTGGTGGTCGGTGATGGCGATCACATCCAGCCCGATCTGGTGAGCGCGTTTCAATACGGCAGGGACGGGGGCCGTTCCGTCGAAGCTGTAAATGGTGTGCATATGCAGGTCAGCGAGTCCCATGAATTCTCCTTTTCATACGGGGTGAGTGTATCAGCCGAGATTTAAAGGGAGTTCAAGACCTGTTTAAGAATGGGTTAACAATTAACGGCACAAGAGCCGGGGAGGAGGCCCGGCTCTTGTGCGCTGAGGAGAGAATGAAACTATTTCCTGGTTGCCCGTGTTTGCGTCGCGGCGTTCACCCGCTGGCACAGGTACGCGCGCCGCTTTTGCGATGTATCTGCGATGAAGACTGCGATAAGCATTGTTGTTGTGGCGACCAGGAATATTTCCATGCCCACAGGATAGCACGGACTCTGTCCTTTGTGCTTTACAGCGGGCTTGCCAACGCAAAACAATTATGCAATGGTTTTATCCAGCAAAAACCGTTTACAGAGCATTAACATACCCTTCGTTTACCGTTAATTCACGCGTGTTAACGTTATGGGGCGCCGTTATCCCAACCCTCCAGAGAACCAAATATCATGACACGCACCGAATTTGACCAGGAAATTCAGAATACCAGGGATCAAATTCTGCAATTGGGGAATCTTGTCGAACAGGCAATGGCGCGCTCCGTGCTTGCTCTTAAAGAGAACGATTTGGATGCCTCTCAACGCGTTCTCGAAAATGACCGCGTAGTCAACAAGAAGCGCTTCGAGATCGAAAGCCTCGTCATCACCCTGATCGCGAAGCAACAACCCGCGGCGCATGATCTGCGCTTGCTGGCATCGATTTTGGACCTGTGCGCCGAACTCGAACGGATCGGTGACTACGCCAAGGGTATCGCCGTCATCAACCTGCGCTCCGGCGGGTTAAGTCTCCCAAAACTATTGGATGATCTCTTTTACATGTCCCAGAAGGGGCTGGATATGTTTCATCGCGCTCTCGATGCGTTCATTCGTGAAGATAGCGACTCGGCGCGCGCGATTGCGAGTGAAGACGATGTCATTGATGCCTTGTACGAGCAACTCTACGCCAACGTGATCGATATGGTCGTGGACGACCCCGCCAAAATGGAACGCGGGAACTACGCTTTGTGGGCGGCTCACAACCTGGAGCGTATGGCTGACCGTGTGACCAACGTGTGCGAACGCACGGTATTCCTCTCCACGGGGGAATTGGGCGAACTATCGGATACGCTTGGGCATCGCGAACGGCGTTAAAATGGATGCGATGCACAAGATTGCTGCGATAGATGCCGGTTCCAACGCCCTGCGAATGATCGTCGGCACGATCAACGAGACGGGAGGAGTGGAGGCGATCGAGAATATCCGCCTGCCGGTGCGGCTTGGGCGCGACGCGTTCACATCGGGTCATTTGAGGGAAGTCACGCTTCAACAAGCCGTGGACGCATTTCAACACTTTCGCCGGGTGGCGGATGATTTCGGCGTGACGAACATTCGCGCCATTGCCACAAGCGCCCTGCGCGAAGCCTCCAACAGCGACATTCTGCTGGATCGCATCCAGCGCACCAGCGGCATCGAAGTCGAGATCATCAGCGGCGAAGAGGAGGCGCGGCTCATCCACCTTGCCGTCGAACGCGCGATTGACTTGAAAAATAAACGGGCGGTGCTGATTGACATCGGCGGCGGAAGCGTGGAAGTCACCATCTCGCAGAATAAACGGATCGTTTCCACTGAAAGCTACGGTTTGGGAACCGTACGACTCTTGAACAAGTTGGAAAACGGCGCGGAGGAGAAAAGATCGTTTTTTTCCGCCTCCAAACGACCCTTCAGCCTGCTCGTCCGTGAGTATGCCGAAGCCGCCCGCCGGCGCATCGACCGGGAGATCGGAAAAGAGAAGATCCATCTTTGCATTGGCACCGGCGGCAACGTGGAGGAAATGGGAAGACTGAGTCAACGGTTGTTCAAGAAATCGAGCGACCGATCCATCACGTTGAGCGAGTTGCAGGAACTCATCGAAAAACTCAGCCGCATGAGCGTGAAGGATCGCATCAACAAACTGAAACTGAGACCCGACCGGGCGGACGTGATTCTTCCTGCCGCCATCGTATTGCAATTGATTGCCACGGAAGCGAAAGCGCGGAAGATCCTCATTCCCGATGTGGGCTTGAAGGACGGGCTTCTGATCGAGATGGCGGAGGAATTGGCGCGCGGACCCAAAAAACTGCGGCGCGAACAGGTCTGGGAATCGGCCGTGCGGCTCGGCGAAAAATATCAGTTCGACTCGAACCACGCCGCGCTCACCGCCAAACTGGCGGGGCAACTGTTCGACCAATCCAAACCCCTGCACAACCTGAACGACGAACACAAACTCCTTTTGCAGGTGGGCTCGCTGTTGCACGACATCGGTCACTTCATCAACACGCTCGAACACGATAAACACGGTTACTACATTTTGAAAAACAATCCGCTGATCGGTTTGAATGACGACCAGCGCGAGATTGTCGCCAACCTGATTCGCTACCACCGCCGGGCTTTCCCCTCCCTCGAAGATGAAAACTTCAAAGCCCTGCCCCAAAAAGACCGCGTGACGGTGACGAAACTCTCCGCCCTGCTCCGTCTTGCGGATGGGATGGATGTCAGTCACACGGCGCGGGTGGTGAGGGTGGCGCTCAAGGAAAAGAAAAAGAACTGGGAACTGGCGCTGTACGGCAAAGGCGACCTGATGCTCGAAAAATGGGCGTTGAACAAACGCCGCGCCCTCTTCGAGGAAATATTCGGCGTCGGGCTTGAAATTTCGGATAAGAAATCATGATGGCAAAAGCAAACCTCTTGTCGAATTCGTTCGACGAACGCTGGAAAAAATACCGCGCGCAATTGAAAATCTGCAAGCGCGAATTTTCGGAGGAGGCGGTTCACGACTTGCGCGTGGCGACGCGCCGCCTGCTGGCGGTGTTGGACCTGCTGCGCGCGCTCGACCCTCATCCGCGCATACAAAAAGTGCGCCGCGCGCTGAAGAACCAACTCGATGAATTCGACGACCTGCGCGATGTGCAGGTGATGCTGGTGGATGTTTCGGAAGCGGTCTCGAATTTTCCCGAATTGAAACCCTTCGAGAAGGCTCTTCAAGAACGCGAAAAACGCCTCCTGCGCAAGGCGCGCAAGCAGATCAAGGAATCGAAATCCACCGAGCTTGAAAAACGCGTCGAAAAGATACACCTCTCGGTCCGGGAGAAGTCGAGCGGTGCTAGGTTCAACAAGCGCCTGCTCGAAGCGGTGGACAACGCCTACCTACGGGCGATGCAGGCATATGGTCAGGTGGAGGCGTCGCAGTCCGCCACGATCCATCGTCTGCGAATCGTCTTCAAGAAATTCAGGTATATGGTCGAGATCGCGCATCCGTTTTTGAAGAAATATCCCGAGCCGCGCTTCGAGCGTATGCACGAGTATCAAAGCAGGATGGGATTGATTCAGGATATTGAAATCCTTCTCGCCACGCTGGCGGATTTTGGGGAAACCGCCGCGTCCACTTCTGACTTTGAAACTGTTCGCCGTTATTTCGAGAAACGCCTCGCCGAATCATTGTCGGCATATCTCGCTGACAAAGATGAGATACTTGCGTTCTGGCGCGCCGCGCCGGATCAACCATTCCCCTGGGAGAAGAAACATGCACCTTTACGTCGTTCGTCACGCAATCGCCGTGGAGGCGGGAACGCCCGGCTACGAAGACGACAGCCAGCGGACGCTCACGGACAGGGGCCGCAAGAAGATGACGAGAATCGCGCAGGGGTTGAAGGAACTGGAGGAGAGCCTGGATCTGATCCTGACCAGCCCGTACCTGCGAGCGACCCAAACAGCGACCATCCTGAGGAAGATGTTCAACCTCAAGAAGGATAAAGTCATCGAGACCGAGCATCTCGCGCCGATGGGCTATGCCGACCAGTTGATCTACGAGATCAACGAAAAGTACAGCGACATGGAAAGGATTGCGTTGGTGGGACATGAGCCTTCGCTCAGCCATTTGGTTTCCGTTCTTGTAGCGGGCGAACCCGAACTTTCTCTTACGCTGAAAAAAGGAGGCGTGTGCCGCCTCTCTGTTGGAAATCTTCAATACGGTCGTTGCGCCGCGCTGGATTGGCTGCTTTCTCCGTCGCAATTGGTTGAACTCAGTGATTAACTATGACAGACTCAGGAACCATTTCACTTAACGATCCTTCGCTGTACATCAACCGCGAACTCAGCCTGTTGGAGTTCCAGCGGCGCGTGCTGGAAGAGGCGCAGGATGAAAGTAATCCGTTGCTCGAGCGCGTGAAATTCCTCGCCATCTTCGGTTCGAACATGGATGAGTTCTTCATGGTGCGCGTCTCCGGGCTTCGCAAACAGGTGGATGCGGGCATCGTCGAAGTTCCCGCCGACGGGCTGACCCCGCGCGAGCAACTTGCCGCCATTCGCAAACTAGCCATCGAACTGGATCACGACGCGCATAACCTGCTCGCGCGCAAGTTGATTCCCAAACTGGATAAGGCGGGCATCCATTTGCTCGATTACGAAAAGTTGACCAAAACGCAAAAAGAAAAAGCGGACGCGTACTTTCAGGAGGTGGTGTACCCCATCCTCACGCCATTGGCGCTCGACCTTGCGCATCCATTTCCGCATATCTCAAATCTCAGCCTGAACCTTGCCATTGTGATCCGCGATCCGAAAGGCAAGGAAAAATTCGCGCGTCTTAAGGTGCCCGATACACTGCCGCGCCTTGTGCCGATCAAACGCTCGTCGGGCGGCACGCGCAAAGACGGGACGGTGCCTCACCATCATTATTTTGTCTGGCTTGACCAGATGATTGCCGCGAATATCGGTCTTCTATTTCCGGGGATGGAGATCGTGTCCGTGTATCCCTTCCGCATCATCCGCGATGCGGATATCGAAATCCAGGAATTGGAAGCGGACGACCTGCTTGAAACGATGCAGGCGAGCATCCGCAAACGAAAGTTCGGCTCGGTGGCGCAGGTGAGCGTCCATGAGAACATGCCGTCTGATATTCGCGACCTTCTCGTGGAAAATCTCGAGATCAAACCCAGCGATATTTTCATCCAACAGAAACCCCTGGGTCTTGCAAATTTATGGCAGGTCTACAGCAGTGTGGAACGGCACGATTTGAAGTTCCCGGCATACAAAGCGCATATCCCAAAGGTCTTCAAGAAGGCTGAAACCGCGGATGATATTTTCGAGGCGATCCGGACAGGGAACATCCTCGTACATCACCCGTATGATTCGTTCAGCCCGGTGATCGATTTTCTCAACGCCTCGGCGCGCGATCCGAACGTGCTCGCCATCAAACAGACGCTCTACCGCGTGGGCAGCAATTCGCCCGTCGTGGATGCGCTGCTCGAAGCGCGCGAACGCGGCAAACAGGTGGCTGTCCTCCTGGAATTGAAGGCGCGCTTCGACGAAGAGAGCAACATCACCTGGGCGCGAAAACTGGAAGAGGCAGGCGTGCATGTCGTCTATGGCATCGTTGGCTTGAAGACACATTCCAAGATCGGCATGGTCGTGCGGCGGGAAGGGGACGGGATTCGCCGTTACGTCCATTTGGCGACGGGCAACTATAACCACATTACCTCAAACATCTACGAAGACATTGGCTTGTTCACCAGCGACGAGGCCATCGGCGCGGACGCGAGCGACCTGTTCAATTTTCTCACGGGATATTCGGCGCAAAGCGACTATCGCAAGTTGTTCGTTGCCCCCGTGAACTT
>CAYPCK010000058.1:7618-9008 GCA_964409185.1 uncultured Anaerolinea sp.
CAAAACGGCGGGAGGGAAGAAATCTACCTTGGCTCCGCAGATTTAATGGATCGCAACCTCAATCGCCGCGTCGAAGTGGTCTTCCCAGTCGAAAACCCAGACCACATTCATCACCTGCGCGAGAACGTGCTTGAAGCATATCTTCACGATAACGCACGGGCGAGGGTCATGCACGCGGATGGGACCTACAGCCGCATTACTCCCAAGAACGAAGACAAAAAGATTGACGTGCAGGAATGGCTGATGAACCGTTCCTACAAAAAATCCTGATCCTTCAATCCAAATCCAGCCGCGATATGTGCGGAAACTTTTCGAGATAGAGAACGAATATATTTTCGCCTTGTTGCATCTGTTGAAAGACCGCTTCATCTACGGCTTGCGAGGCGGTAAGGCTGGCGAGGTATTTGTATGTTACAAAATAGAGGGGCTTGTCGTTTGACGACGTTTCCACCCATTTCTTCACGACGACGCCGCGCGTCATCAATCCGAGGCGTTCGAGGTCGCGGGCGGTTCGATAATCCATCACCGATTGGATGAGCAGGAGGGCGGGAAACCCGATCAAAAACGCCGCGAGGAGAATCCCTGCGGAGGCTGTGAGCCATGCCGCGAGGTCCTCGGAGCGAATCGCCTTGAGCATTGTATCCACCACATTGCGAGACAACAACATGGTCGTTAGACCGGCTGCGACGACCTGCATCACCCCCGCGCCGATGGCGTTCTTCAGGAAGAAGTTAGCATCGGGCATGGCAAGATTGGCTTGCTCCTCCGGCTCGTCGAATTCCATGCTGTTTTCCGCATATACTTTCATATGCTTTCCCTCTCCCAACGCGGGCGGGCGCGCGTTCCGCGGCGCACCTGTTCGAGCACGTGCATCGGCGTGTGCAAGACGCGCCGCGCAATCGCCGCGATTCTCCACGCAGACTCGCCGCCGTTTTGAATGGGCATCAATCGTTTCAGTTCATTGATATCCAGATAGGTGAACACTTCCTTGCCGAGCGCCACTGCCACGAAGGTACAAGTGGATTGCTGGGTAACCACGGTCGAGGCGTTCGCGATCATGTGGTTGACGTTTCCATCTGTGAACACGATCGCGCCAGGCGCGTATGTTTCGATCTCGCATGTGGCGCGGGCTGCGTTTTCTGTAGGATGCAATTTGAAGATCAACTGCCTGCCCGCCGCGATCTGGACGCATCGTTTGAGGAATGCCGCGCGGTCGTCGCGGCGGAAGGTTTCCCGCAACGGCGTCGTAGCAACCAGCACATGACCGCGATACGGGAAATCGTTCTCAAGGTTGACTTGCAGATCGTCAAAATTCGGGATGCCCGTCACCGCGATCTTCTCGGGCCGCACGCCCTTGCGGACGAAGTGCCGCGCATATCCCTCCGAAGCC
>CAYPCK010000059.1:0-8957 GCA_964409185.1 uncultured Anaerolinea sp.
ACGAGGTCCGCCTCACGCAAGTCGTGCTCAACGAATTCAAAGCGCGGCGAGGGGGATTCTCCCGCGCGAACTCGAACCAATAATTTTGGCAAATCAATATCCACCGGGCAGGCGTCTTTGCACGCGCCGCAAAGCGTGGAGGCTTGGGCGAGGGGAACAAATTCACTGCCGAAGAGCCCCGCCGAGATGACCGAGCCGATGGGACCCGGGTAGATGCTGTTGTAGGCATGCCCGCCGATCTCGCGGAAGACCGGGCAGGCGTTCATGCACGCGCCGCAGCGGATGCAAAAGAGCGATTCTTTCAGGGGCGAATTTCGCAAACGCGAACGTCCGTTATCGAGGAGGATGAAGTGACGTTGTTGACCCGGCATCGGGCTGTGGATGACCTGCGTGTACACGCTGAGTTTTTGCCCGGTGGCGGAGCGGGGGAGCAGGGACAACATCAGCGCGAGATCGTCGAGGTTCCGAACAAGACGTTCCATGCCGATCAGCGCGATGTGAATCGGCGGCAAGGTGGTGACCATGCGCCCGTTGCCCTCGTTGGTGACGAGGCAGATCGCGCCTTCCTCGGCAATGGCCAAGTTGGCGCCGGTGACGCCAACATCCGCTGTGAGGAAGACTTCGCGTAATACTTTGCGGGCGATGTTTGTGAGAGCGGGAATATCCTCGGTATATTCCACGCCAAGTTTCTGTTGAAAGACCTCGCCCACATCTTGTTTTCTTAAATGCAGCGCGGGCGTGATGATGTGACTCGGTTTCTCGCCGCGCAGTTGCACGATGAATTCGCCGAGATCGGTCTCGACGACGCGCATGCCTTCTTTTTCCAACGCATGGTTGAGGTTGACCTCTTCGGTGACCATGCTCTTAGATTTGGCGATAACAATTTTTTCACCACGAAGACCGCCAAGAGGCGCGAAGATATTCTTCTGGTTTTCTTTGGGTTCTTCGCGTCTTCGCGGTAAAGATTCTGTGATGCTCAGAACAATTTTTATTGCCTCTTCCGCATCTTTCGGCCGGTGGACGACATTTCCGTTCGATTGGGCTTTGGCTGTAAATTGATCGAGATACGCGTCGAGATTCTCGATTACCTCCGCGCGGATGTCATGCGCCCGTTGACGCTTCTCGCGCCAAGCGGGCAGGGTTTCCAGCGCGTTGATCCGCCGCGTCACCCGCCGTTCGGCGTTCAAATCCAGCGCTTTTTGCAGATGCTGATTCGCAAGCGACGAACGAATACGTTCTCGAAAGTCCGTTGTTGTCATTTGGCTTTTTTACCGATGTACAATCCGCGACCGTCCAGCCCTTTTTTGTCGTGGAAAACCTCCAAGCCTGCCGACCGAAATGCGGCCAAATATTCTTCGTGCGTGAACAGTCCCAGTTCGTGGGTTTCTGTGAAGTGTTCGATGCCGTCGCTTGTGCCGACAAGATAATGAAACTCGATGATGGAAATTTTCCCGCGCCTGCGGCTGTGACTCATGCGTGTGATCTTCAACTCGGGCTTGTCCACGTGCAGGGTGTTTGTGCGCCCGACCGTCCACTGTTCGGGGGTAAACCACGGCTCGACCAACAGGACGCCGCCATCGCGCAGGTGCCGCGCCATCGCCTTGATGGCTTTGTGCAAATTGGCTTTGGTCCTGGCGTACCCTACGGAACTGAACAGGCAGGTGATCGCATCGAAGCGGCGGAGAAGATTGAAATCAATCATATTGCCCTGAAAGAATCGAATCTTTTCGTGCTTCTTGCGGGCAAGCGCGACCATGTCGGGATCGATATCCATGCCCTCCACTTTGTAGTATTTGGAAAAATGCCCCGCGTGTATCCCTGTGCCGCAGGCGACATCGAGCAGGTTGACCCCGCCCGATTGGCAATGCTTCTGAATGAGTTTGTGCGCTTTTTCCGCCTCGGCGGAGTAGTCCTTGCCGAGCGCGTTATACAAGTCATCGTAGTAATTTTCAGATTTCGAAAACATTTATCCTCCCGCGCCTCAACGATGATTGAGAACTTCCGCAATATGAACCACTTGTTGAGTTTTCTTTTGCCGGTGCAGTCCGCCACCGATGTGCATGCGGCATCCCGCCTCGGTGACGACCAGCGTCGGCGAATTTGTGGATTCCAAATTCGAGATCTTGCGGTTGAGCAGTTCTGCTGAGAGTTCGGGGTGCTCCATCGAAAAGATTCCGCCGAAGCCGCAACAGTCCTCCGCGGCGGGCAGGTCAACGAGTGTTGCGCCTTTTACATTGGCAAGCAAGGCGCGCGGCTGGCGGTCAATTTTCATGCCGCGCAACGCGTGACATGACGGATGATACGCGAGCAGTCCGTCCCAGCGCGCGCCGAGGTCGGTGACGCCGAGTTTGTCCACGAGGTATTCGGTAAACTCGTACACGCGACTTCCAAATGCCTGCGCCCGTTCGAGCCAGGCGGGGTCGCCGCGGAAAAGTTCAGGATAGCCGTGCTTCATCATGTGCGCGCACGAACCCGACGGTATGACGATGTCGCCCGTCGTTTTTTCGAACACGCGGATGGTATGCTCGGCGATGGGACGCGCGTCCGCGCGCAAGCCCGCGCTGAACGGCGGTTGTCCGCAACAAGTCTGGTCGCGGGCGAAGTCCACGTCCACGCCGAGGCGGCGAAAAATATCCACGATGGCTTCACCAGTCTGAGGGTAAAACGAATCGGCAAGGCAGGTGATGAAAAGCTGAACGCGGGGCATGAGTCGATTGTATCCTGAATCGGGAATCCGCAAAATTTGGTATGATTGCCCGCATTATGTCAATGTTTAAAACGAATCTTCCCCAGCCTTTCGACCTGCCCAAACCCATCTCGCGATTGGGCGAACTCGCCTACAATCTTTGGTGGACCTGGCAACCCGAAGCCGCGCGATTATTCAGCCGCCTCGATTTCGATTTATGGGAACGACTAAACCACAACCCGATCCGATTACTGCGCGAGATCGAGCGGGCGCGTTTGAATCAAGCCGCCAAAGACAAGGACTACCTCGCCTTGTATGAGGAGGTCTTCGCGACGTTCGACGCGTATTTCTCGGATGTAAAAACATGGACGCATCAGACCCACCCTGATTTTGCCTCTCACCCTGTGGCGTATTTCTCCATGGAGTTTGGTCTGCACGAAACCCTGCCGATCTATTCCGGCGGGCTGGGCGTGCTGGCGGGCGATCATTTGAAAGAGTCGAGCGACCTGGGCATACCCCTGATCGGCGTCGGTTTCATGTACGCGCAGGGATATTTTTCACAGCGTATCAGTGAAGACGGCTGGCAGGAAGCCGTAAACAATATGCTGATATTCGAAGACCTGCCTGTGATGCTGGTGACTGAAAAAGATAAACCTGTGATGGTGGAAGTGGAACTGCCCGATCGAAAAATCGCCATGCAGATCTGGGAAGTGCGCGTCGGGCGCGTGCCGTTGTACCTGCTTGATTCAAACGTCGAGGGTAACTCCGAGATGGACCGCCTGCTCACAGCGCGTTTGTATTGGTCCGACCTTGATCGCCGCGTGATGCAGGAAGTGTTGTTGGGGATTGGCGGCGTGCGAGCCTTGCGCGCCTTGGGGTATGCGCCTTCGGTCTGGCACATGAACGAAGGACACGCGGCGTTCCTGACCCTGGAGCGGGCGCGTGAACTTGTGGCAAAAGGCGAGCCGTTCGAGTCTGCCATCGCGAAGACGCGCGGGCAGAACGTGTTCACCACGCATACACCCGTCCCGGCGGGAAACGATGAATTCCCGCTCTGGCTCATGGATAAATATCTCGCCGCGATCTGGGAACAACTTGGTATTTCACGCGAGCAATTCTTCGACCTGGCGCGCCACGAACGCGGTCACAGCGAAACGTTCAGCATGGGCGTCCTTGCCCTGCGAAATTCCGATGGGCGCAACGCGGTCTCCGAACTGCACGGGCAGGTCTCACGCAAGATGTGGCATTTCCTGTGGAGCGACAAACCCGAGCAGGAAGTGCCGATCGGCTACGTGACGAATGGCGTGCATACCGCAAATTGGATGGCGCGGCGATTGAAGAATCTCTTCAATAAACATCTCGGCGCCGATTGGTATGATCGCCTCGACGATGCGGATCTGTGGTCTGGGATCGATTCGATACCCGACGAAGAAATTTGGGCAGTGCGCCTGCATCTCAAACGGAAAATGGTGACGTATATGCGCGAACGCGTGCGCGAGCGCTGGCGCGCTGGAGGGTTCCATCCGGTGCAGGTGGTCTCCTCGGGAGTGATGATCCATCCGTTCATGTTGACGATCGGTTTTGCCCGCCGTTTCGCCACGTACAAACGCGCCAGCCTCGTGATGCGCGATGTGGAGCGGCTGTTGAGCATCGTCAACAAGCCGAACATGCCGGTGCAGATCATCTTTGCCGGCAAGGCGCATCCCGCCGACGAACCGGGCAAGCAGTTAATTCAACAGGTGTATCGCACGGTGAAAAAAGCGGAGACAGGCGGGCGCATCGTTTTCATCGAAGATTATGACATGAATCTCGCTCGCTATCTCGTCCAGGGCGTGGATGTATGGATGAACACGCCGCGTCGTCCGCTGGAGGCGAGCGGCACGTCGGGGATGAAAGCCGCGCTCAACGGCGTCTTGAACTTCTCCGTGCTGGATGGCTGGTGGCGCGAGGCGTACAACGGGAAAAATGGCTGGTCCATCGGGCGCGACGAACAGATCGAAAATACGGAGGAGCAGGACACCGAAGACGCGGAGAGCCTGTATCACACCCTGGAGCACAAGATCATCCCGATGTATTACGACCGCGACCCGAAAGAGATTTCACACGAATGGATCGCCCGCATCAAAGACAACTTCAAATCGAACATCCCCCAATTCTCCACGCGCAGGATGCTGAAGGAATACATGGAGAATTTTTACTTGAAGGCGTTGAAATCCCCTCTCCCAGCAGGGGAGGGTTGGGGTGAGAGAGAGAAACCATGATTCAAGAAATTACAACCACCGATCTCGCCGAAAAAATGAAAACCGACGACGACTTCATCCTCCTCGATGTGCGCGAGCCACTCGAATTGACCTACGCCAAGCTGGAGGACAAACGGCTCGAAGTCGCGCCCATGAGCAAACTGGCAAAGGTTGGGCTGGACGCGTTGTCGTCCTCCGCAAAGTCGCAGGATGCGGTGATCTATATCCTGTGCCATCACGGCAATCGCAGCGCGCAGGTGACGATGTGGCTCGCGCAACAGGGCTGGAAAAATGTTTTCAGCGTGGCGGGAGGGATTGACGATTATGCCCGGAGGATTGATCCGTCGGTAGGGTTTTATTAATCGTTGCAGGTTTGAAAGTTGAAAAATTGGCAAGTTAAACCAAGAAGATGAAGGGTTTTACTGCTCCTCAACCTTCAACCTTTAAACCTGACAACTTGTAAAATTACTTCCCAAACACAAACTGCCCGTTTTTATAAAACAATTCCCCGTCCACCGTAATCTCAGAATCGGTTCGCAAGTCGCAGATCATATCCCAGTGAATGGACGATTTGTTCTTCGACCCGGTTTCGGGGTAGCCCGCGCCGAGCGCCATGTGGAAGGTCCCGCCGATCTTTTCGTCGAACAAAATATTTCCCGTAAATTTGTTGATGTCGAAATTGGTGCCGATGGCAAACTCGCCCACGTGACGCGCGCCCTCGTCCGATTCGAGCATTTTGATGAGGTACGCTTCGTTCTTTTCCGCTTGCGCGCGCTCGACCCGCCCGCGATTGAACGTTAACTCCGCGCCTTCGACGGCAACGCCGCCGTAGATGGCTGGGTACGTGTATTTCACCCAGCCATTCAATGAATCTTCAACGGGACCCGTGTAGATTTCGCCGTCGGGCATGTTGTAGGTGCCGGTGGAGTTCATGAAGGCGCGCTCCTTGATCGAAAGCGATAAATCCACGTTCGGTCCGCGCAGGGTGACGAGATTCTTGCCCGCGAGAAAGTCAATCGCTTTTTGTTGCCCCGCTTTCGTGCTGTTCCAGTAGGCGATGGGATCGTCCTCGTGCGCATGGACAGCGTTGAAGACAAAATCTTCGTAGTCTTTCAGGCTCATGCCCGCGTCTTGCGCGTACGCGTCGGTAGGGTAGAGCGTGGTGACCCATTTGAATTTGCCCTCCGCGCCGCGGCGCATCTGCGCTTCGGTGATGCCGCTGGTGGCTTTGCCTCTTCGTTGTGACTTGGCAGGATCAATGTTCGTCGTCCCGCGCGTGTTTGTTGAAGAGTGGATTCGAATGCGGCTCTCGAATTGGTCGTACGCCAGTTTGTAAAATGTCGGAACGAAATCCAGTTGCGCGTCGTTGGCGTAGGTAAGATAAAACTCGTCCTGGCTGAACGGCATGAGGCCGGGCAAAGCCACCATTGGGTGCGGGTGACCGCCCTTCTCCATGATCTGGATAAACAACTCGCGGACGAGCGGCTCGGCGGCAGTTGTCGCTTCGATCAGCACGCGGTCGCCCGGCGCGATGCGCGCGGACTGTTCCACCAAAATTTTTGCAAATTTCTGAACTCGTGAATCGGTCACGGAATACTCCTGTTTAATAAATTGTGCCGGAATTATATCACCCGCACATCGGGTATACTTTCTCTTGCAACGAATTGCCAATCGTCAATCGTAAATCTAAAATCGTAAACTTGTACTGAGCGGAGTCGAAATATCGAAATGAAACAACTCCTCCAAAACATCAAAACCGGCAAAGCCACCGTTGAGGAAATTCCCGTCCCAACCCCGCGCGAAGGGCAGGCGCTCGTCCACGTGGAGGCAAGCCTGGTGTCGGCGGGAACCGAGCGCATGGTCGTCGAGTTTGCCGAGAAGAGTCTCGTCGGCAAGGCGCGCTCGCGTCCCGACCTCGTCAAACAAGTCCTCGATAAAGCGCGCCGCGAGGGATTGCTCAACACCGCGCAAGCCGCGTTCAATCGCCTCGACCAGCCGATGGCGCTTGGCTATTCCTCTGCTGGCACGATCGTCGGGCTTGGAAAAGAAATGCGCGGATTCAAGATCGGTCAACGCGTGGCGTGCGCGGGCGCGGGGTACGCCGTCCACGCCGAATACAATATTGTGCCGCGAAATTTGTTGACCCCTCTGCCGAAAAATGTTGATTTTGAATCTGCCGCGTTCACCACCCTCGGCGCGATTGCCCTGCATGGATTTCGTTTGGCGGAGCCGCAAATCGGCGAGAATGTCGCGGTCATCGGTCTGGGTTTACTGGGATTATTGACGATTCAAATTGCATCAGCCGCGGGATGCAACGTGTTAGGCATTGATCTCGACCCCAAGCGGGTCGCCCTCGCTTCTTCTCTCGGACTGGAAGCTGTCTCGCGCCAAAAAGCGGAATCGTCCGCTTCGGCCTTTACCGCCCACCGCGGCTTCGACGTGATCCTCATCTGCGCGGATACTTCATCAAACGATCCCGTTGAACTCGCAGGCGTCATCGCAAGAGATAGAGCGCGCGTTATCGCAACGGGCGCGGTGGGATTATCTCTTCCGCGCAAGATTTACTACGAAAAAGAGCTCTCCTTCATCAACTCGCGCTCCTACGGACCGGGTCGATACGATTCCAGTTACGAAGAAAACGGACGGGATTATCCCCTTGGGTTTGTGCGATGGACTGAAGGAAGGAACTTTCAGGCAGTCGTTGACCTGCTCGAACGTGGAAAGTTGAAAGTCAAGCCGCTTATCACTCACCGCTTTCCCATCGAAAAAGCGGCGCAGGCGTACGATGTGATTGCTGGGAAGAAGAAAGAATCGTTTCTTGGAGTGCTTCTCACATATCCTTCTGCGACCGTAGACCACAGACCGCAGACTACGGTCAATTTATCTCCTGCCGTCCGCCGTCTGCCGTCCGCCGTCGTTAAGCTCGGCGTTTTGGGAGCAGGTCTTTTCGCTACTTCAGTTTTACTGCCAATAATGAAGAAAGTAGATGGCATCCAACTCGTCGGCATCGCCTCCTCAGGCGGATTGCACGCGCAACATGCGGGTAAAAAATTTGGTTTCAAGTATGCAACATCAAGCCATGATGAAATCATCAACGACCCGAATGTCAACACAGTTGCCATCCTCACGCGGCACGATTCGCATGCGGAACTTGTCGTCAAAGCGTTGAAGGCTGGGAAACATGTATTTGTGGAAAAACCGTTGGCGGTTGACAGTAAACAGTTGGCGGCAGTGACAAAAGCGCTCACGGCTGTCAACCACCAACTATTAACTATAGGATTCAACCGAAGATTTGCCCCTTTTGCCCAAAGCCTCAAGTCTCAAGTCTCAGGTCTCAACTCTCCGCTTCATGCCCACTATCGCATCAACGCAGGCACCCTCCCTCCGAATCACTGGAACCACGACCCGAACATCGGCGGCGGGCGCATCATCGGCGAAGCCTGTCACTTCGTGGATTTCATCACGTTCCTTGTTGACGCTCCGCCGGTTTCGGTCTCAGCGCGGGCATTGCCCGATTCAGGCAAATACCGCGAAGATAATGTTTCGATGACCTTCACTTTCCCTGACGGTTCAATCGGCGTTGTGGATTATCTTGCCAACGGCGATAGAGCTGTCTCCAAGGAGCGGGTAGAAGTGTTTTGCGATGGCATGGTCGCGGTATTGGATGATTTCGTCTCTTTGCAAATCACGAAAGACGGAAAGTCGAAAGAGGAAAGAGGCGCGCAAGATAAAGGCTGGGTGAACGAATGGAAAGCATTTGTTCACTCCATTCGCGAAAACGGCAAGCCACTGATACCGTACGAGCATTTGATCGGTGTGACGGAGTCCACGTTTGCGGCGGTGGAGTCTATTCGACAGGACGGAGACACAAAAAGGATCTAAAATGCTGCGCGCCCAATTTGCAACTACCACGCGCGGGCTTGACCGGAACCTCCCGCCGATGCGTCTGTATGAAAAAGCAAAACGCCTCGGCATTTGGAATCCATCTGAAGTTGATTTCGAAAAAGATAGGTCCGATTGGGCGAATCTCA
>CAYPCK010000060.1:0-8941 GCA_964409185.1 uncultured Anaerolinea sp.
GTGCTATGCCTCTCGAACGGACTCTCCAACGAGATCGCGCTCGAACGTGTTCTTGGTAACGACAAGGTCATCCCCGGCACGGTGACGACCGCGGTGGGGAGGCGCGGCGTAGGCGACATCACCCTCGAGCGTTTACGCGGCATCGGCATTGTTCGGGGACATCCCTTCGTGGAAAGTTTATTCGTTGCCTTCGAGAACGCCCTGCTCAACCCGCGCCTGTTTGACGACTCATCGGCGATGAAGTGGTCGAAACTGCTCACGAACCTGATCGCCAACCCCACCTCCGCCATTTTGGATATGACCGCGGCGGAGATCCTCTCGAACGGCAGGCTATACAAGCTCGAAGTGAACATGCTGCGCGAATGCCTCGCCGTGATGCAAGCGCAGGGCATTGAAGTGGTGGACTTGCCCGGCGTCCCGGTCCGCGCGCTGGCGCTCGCCGCGCGCTTGCCGCTGTGGTTATCCAAGCCGTTTCTCAGCCGCGCGGCGGGAGGGGGGCGCGGCGTTAAGATGCCCTCTTTTCATATTGACCTGCGCTCCGGCAAGGGCAAAAGCGAGGTGGATTATCTGCACGGCGAGGTGGTGCGCGCCGGAAAAAAATTCAACGTGCCCACGCCGGTCAACAAGATGCTGACTGAAACCCTGCTCGCCCTGGTGAAGCAGGAAATTCCCATCAACGAGTTTGCGAAGCAACCCGCGAAATTGTTGAAGAATTTTTCGTAATATGTTCGGTGGTTGAGTTGTGGCGCTTTAAGCGCCACGTGTCGAAGATAGCGGTAACATGAGCAAACTGTTGGTCGAGTAGGCGGCGTTCGTCCGCCGTATCGAGACCAACTGGTAACAAGAGATGACTAGAAATAAGTTTTGCTTTACAGCGCAGTGCTCTCGATACGTCCCGCGAAGAGCATTGCGGGACTACTCGACCGCCAACGCCTGAATGAAAATGAATATGACAGAAAGATTCCACCTCACCCCTCCTCGTCCCACCGTCGAAATCCACCTCCCGGATGGTCGCGTGATCTCCGGTCCGCGCGGTAGTAAGGTTGGAGATTTCCTCGCCCAGGTCGAACACGATTCGCAGCTGGTTGGGGCGGTGATCAACGGCGACCTGCGCGAATTAACTTTCCCCGTCGTAATGGATTCGCGCGTCAAGCCGGTCACCATGACCACGCCGGATGGCACGCGCATCTACCGCCGCTCGCTCACATTTTTGCTCGAAATGGTCTTCGCCGATATGTACCCCGAAGCGACGGTATTCATCGATCACTCGGTTGCCTCGGGCGGATATTTCTGCGAGGTGAAGGGGCGCAAGCCATTATCTGAATCGGAACTGGGTGTGTTGAAAGTGTTGATGCAAAAGATCGTCAAGGACGATCTTCCGTTCGTGCGAAAAGAAGTTCCGTTGAAAGAAGCGATGGAGTACTTTCTCTCGCAAGGCGAGGAGGACAAGGTTCAACTGCTGAAATATCGCAAGAAGGATTATCTCACCCTGTACAGCCTCAACGAGCGCATGGATTATCACCACGGCTACATGGTTCCGTCCACGGGGTATTTGCGATGGTTCGACCTCGTGCCGACGGGCGATGGTTTCACCCTGTTGTATCCGAGCCGCAACCACCCGGACGAATTACTACCGATGCCCGAATACCCGAAATTACTGGCGACCTTTTTGCAATACGGCGAGTGGCTCGAAAAACTCGGCATCGAGAATGTCGGTTCGCTGAACGACGCCATCCAAAGCGGGCGCGGGGATGAAATTGTTTTGGTATCCGAAGCCTTCCACGAACAGCGCCTTTCGCAGATCGCGCGGCAGGTGGCGGAAAAGATCGATAAATCCCATTTGATTCTGGTCTCGGGTCCGTCGTCGGCGGGCAAGACCACGTTCTCGAAACGCCTCATGGTGCAATTGCTGGCGCTGGGCATTTCGCCGTTCCCGCTCGAACTCGATAATTATTTTTTGCCGCGCCATCAAACTCCACTGGGGGAGGACGGCAAACCCGACTTCGAAGCGCTCGAAGCGCTGGACCTGCCGCTATTGGCGGAGCATCTCCACCAGTTGATTCGAGGCGAGGAAGTCCAACTGCCGCGCTACAACTTCAAGACGGGCTTGCGCGAGCCGGGCGAGGTCATCCAACTCAAGCGCGGACAGCCCATCATCCTCGAAGGGATTCACGGACTCGAACCGCGACTGATCCCCGAGGCGCTCAGCGGCGAGGCGTTTCGGATCTACATCTCGGCTCTCACCCAGTTGAATTTGGATCGCCACAACCGCGTCTCCACCACCGACACGCGCCTGCTCCGCCGCATCGTGCGCGACGCGCGCGAGCGCGGCTACACCGCCTCGCAGACCATCTCGCGCTGGGAGTCTGTGCGGCGCGGCGAGGCGAAGTACATCTTCCCCAATCAAGAAAATGCGGATGTGATGTTCAACTCGGCGCTGGTGTACGAAATGGCGGCGTTGAAGTCGCTTGCCGAGCCGTTGCTACGGCAGGTGCAACACGGCACGCCCGAATACATCGAAGCCAAACGCCTGCTCGCATTTTTAGAGTGGTTCGTGCCGCTGGATTTGAGTCTCGTCCCCGAAACCTCGATCATGCGCGAGTTCCTCGGCGGTTCGATTTTAAAAGATTTTACGGTGTGGAAGAATAAGTAGGGCGACTCTTAGAGTCGCCCCTAGGGCAATTCATTCAAAACAACTTACTCCCCACCGGCACGGACTTATCCGGCACGCACAGCGCGACATCGCCGTTTTCATTGGCAAACCCGGTTACCAAACACTCCGACATGACCGGTCCAATCTGCTTTTTGGGAAAATTAACCACCGCGACGACCAATCGCCCGACCAATTCTTCAGGCTTGTACAGCGCGGTCAGTTGCGCGCTCGATTTCTTGATGCCCAGTTCCTCGCCGAAATCCACTTCGAGGATGTAGGCAGGCTTTCGCGCTTCGGGGAAGGGTTTGGCGGAAATGACCCGTCCCACGCGCAGTTCGACTTTGGCAAATTCGTCCCAGGTGATGGTTTGCATAATTGGTTGTTCTAATTCCGAGAATGCGAGTTGTAGTTTTGTCCGATAATTCCCTCAACCCGCCCGACGGTGAACCGTCGGGCTAGTCGTACGAAGCCGCCTTTGGCGGCTTAAGTCCCGCTATGCGGGACTTCGTAAACATAGCACGGGGATTTATCCCCGTGCGGATTGCGTGATTTTTCCAGTTTCAAGATAATTATACGTCAGAATTTTATCCCTCTCGGTTTACCACCCTCCCGTGACTCACCACCACCCTCGGCGCGGAGTGCTCGCGCAGAGCCTCCAGCGCATCTGACTGATTCAACACAACTAAATTCGCATTTGCGCCAACTTTGAGTTGATGATCCTTCACATTCATCGCCTGCGCCGCATTGACGGTGATCATATCGTAGAGCGTTTCCATTTCAGCGCGCGTCGTCATCCACAGTAAATGCGAAGCGAGAAAAGCGACTTCGAGCATGTTATTTCGCCCAAAGGGATAATACGCATCTGAAATATCGTCCTGCCCCAAACACACCGACGCGCCTTCGGCGAGCAACTCCTTCACCCGCGCGTGGAGCGGTCCCGTGTGCGGATCGCTGACGACGGTCATGTTTGCCTGTTTCAACAACGCGGCAACTTTTTGAAAATATGGAGTGGGATACAACGCCATCGCGCGCGCGTGATGGGCGAGGGCGCGTCCGTGCCAGTTACGTTTGATCGCCTCCACAGCCATCAACTCCAATGAGCGCAGACCGGGGTCACCGGCATCATCCACGAGCATCGAAACATCTTTATCAAACTCAACAGCGAGATCGAAAATTTCCCTCACATGTTGCTGGAGGTTCGCGTCGGTGTATTCGATCCACGGGATGCCGCCGACCACATCCGCGCCGAGTTCCATCGCCTCGCGCATCAAGCGGTCTGTGCCGGGCTCGCGCACCCAGCCATCCTGCGCAAAGGCGACGACTTGAATATCCACGATCCCTTTGAATTCTTCGCGCGCGCGAATCAATGCTTTGACTCCTTCGAGTTTTGCTTTGCTGTCCACATCCGCGAAGGCGCGGATATGCAAATTGCCAAACCGCGCCGCCTGCGCCGCCGCTTTGCGCACGTTTTCGATGATCCATGTCTCGTCATATTTTTCTTTGACGCGCGCGGCGAGTTCGATGGCGGTCATCGCCTTGCCCATCCCTTCGCCTTGATACGACGTGAGCGCCTCCTCGTCCATCATGGATAATGTGTAGACTTTGCACAGATGCAGATGCGGATTGACGAACGATTCGGTCACCAGATTTCCGCCTGCCTCGACCACCTCCGCCGCGTCACCGGTCAAGCCTTTCCCGATGGCGGAGATTTTCCCGCCCACGATACCAATATCCGTCGGCGTTTCGCCTGTGCGTAATTTCGCATTCTTGATGAGGATGTCAAATTGGTTGGGCATGGTTATTCCTTTACACGTGATGTGTCATTCTGAGCCGCGAAGCGGCGAAGAATCTCCTATTCGACTAATGAGACCCTTCGGTCGCGACAAACGCTCCCTCAGGATGACACATCTCCGCTTGCGACATTGGTGTAATTCGATTTGATATTCAAGAAATGTGATTCAAAATATTTATATGAAACGCCCGCAAACAAAACCGTCAGCGCGAGGGCGAGGGGGTAGAGCAGCGCGTCCACGGGCGAGGCAAGCCAAAGGGAGGTCTGAAGCGCAAGCACGATGGCGATGGGATGGTACATGTAGAGTCCGTACGAAATTTTGCCGAGATAGCGGATCGGTCGTTGTTCCAGCGAGAGGAATTTATTCTTACTGGCGGCGAAGTTGAGAATAATGATCCCAAACCAGATCGAATAAAACTCCTTGTACAAGTAGGGGAATTGAAGATCGTTGACTGTGATATGCGGGAAGTACACGCCGCGATACAACATGATGGAAGTGAACCCAAGCGCAAAATAAAAAAGATAGTTGTTGAGGAAATATTTCAGCCCTGGGCTTTTCGAGTGGAGCAAGAGCGCGAAAAATCCGCCGATCGCCATGCTGGCGATGTTGAACGATTGCCAGAAGGCGTTGAGTTCATACTTGAAGGGAATGAAGTTCGTTCGGTCTGAAAACAGAGCGCGAGCGAACAGCAAGTATCCGATGAGGATAACGAACATCAAAATCATTCGATACTTTTTGAAGAATTTCAAAAGGGGGGGCCAGATCAGGTAGAACTGCTCCTCCGTGCCGATGGACCACGTCAGCGAAGCGTAGGGGACAACGCCAAACAGCGGCGAGACCAGATTCGGAAGAAAGAACACGTACAGTAAGATTTTCGATGGGAGGTCTTCGTAGATCGCCGCTTTATCGTATTCAGGCAGGATCAACAGCGGGATATTCGGGAGAACCGCAAGCGCGAGAAAGACGATGAAAAAATACAGGGGCCAGATACGCAGGATGCGCCGCAGATAGAAATTCTTGACGGCGATGGTCTGGGTGCGCTTTTCCTCTTCGAGCAGCAGGTAGGTGATGAGGAATCCGCTTAGCACGAAGAAGAGAATGACGCCGAGTTCGCCGATGATCTGGATGAACGACGATGAAAAATTATTTGGCAGGTTGTAGATGTATTTGATCTGTTCGATGTGATGCACAATCACCAGCAGCGCGGCGATGAAGCGGAGTCCGTTTAGGTTGGGAAAGTAGATTCGATCTGCGGAGGAGGTCGTCATGATGTGATCGTTCTCGGTAGTCTATCACACTGTCGTTGTGTCATTCTGAGCCGCGAAGCGGCGAAGAATCTCTGATTGGCTCGTCAGGCATAAAACGGGAGCAGAGAGTCTTCACTCCCCGTGGTCGTTCAGAGTTACATCACAAAGAATCTTGTGCTTTCTGTAGCTATACTTTTTACAACAACACCTGAATCAGAATCATTGCGCAAAATCCCACCGTGAACGCCCACGCCACCTTGATGGGGGAGGAGCTATGCAGGGCTTCGGGGATCAACTCAAGGATGACGAGGAAGACCATCGCCCCGGCGGCAAAACCCATCAACACAGGCATGATCGGCTGGAACAGCCACGAGAGATACGCCGCAGGGACGGCGGCGATCGGCTGCGGCAGGCTGGTGAGGAACGCCGCCCAAAAACACCGCCAGATCGAAGCGCCCGCCGCGCGCATGGGGATGGCGACGGCAAGCCCTTCGGGGATGTTGTGCAGGGCGATGGCGAGCGCGATGTAATTCCCGAGGTCGCTCTCGTAGACTGCCGAGGAGGCGTACCCGACTCCCACTGCCACGCCTTCCGGGATGCTGTGAACCGCCATGGCAATGAAGATCAGGATCTGCGCTTTGTTGCCCCAGCGTTTCCAATTCCCCTGTTCGAAGCGCTCGGGTGAAAAATACGTATCCACCTGCGAGAGGAACAACGCGCCCAAAAGAATCCCAAGCACCACGGGCAGGGCGTCTGAAAGTTCGATATGCTCCGAGGAGATCGTCAACCCCGGCAGGATCAAATTGTAGACCGAGGCGGCGAACATAAGCCCGCCCGCGGCGGAATAGGCAAGCCCGGTGTGCCTGCGAAGATCGAGAGCGCGGATCGCCAGCGGGAGCGCGCCCAGTCCGCAGGCAAAACTGGCAAGGATTCCCGCTACGAGGCTTTGTGTAATGAAGGTTGGCATGGCGATATCCTATGGTATTTTATCAACGATCCAGATTCATGTCTTCCATCGAAAGTTCGTCTTCCACCGGTTCGAGATGAGTGAACACGGTCACCGCGCCGCCCAGAGCGGAGCGAATATCCGACTCGAAATCTTCGGCGAGGTGATGCGCGTCGTGCACGCTCATCTCGCCGGGCACGAGCATATGCACCGAAACGAATTGCCGCGCTCCCGCCTGGCGCGTCCGCAGGGCGTGAAAGGTCGCGCGCTTCACGCGGTAATTTTCCATCACCTCGCGAATCAATTTCTGTTCGGGTTCGGGCAGAGCCGCGTCCATCAGCCCGGCCACCGAACGCCGCATCAAATGAAATCCAGTCCACACAATATTCAAGGCGACGAGGATCGCGATCAGCGGGTCGAGGATGACCCAGCCTGTGAACGCGACAATGCCGACCGCGATCAGGACCCCAACAGACGTCCACACATCGGTCATCAGGTGCGATGCGTCCGCCTCGAGGGTGATGGACTTGCGCCGCTTCCCTTCGCCCATCAATTTGCGAGCCGCTAGGAAGTTGATTGCCGCCGCCGAAAGGGATACGCCCAGCCCCACGCCCAATTGCTCCAGCGGCTGGGGGTCGAGCAGGCGTTGCGCCGCCGTGAGAATGATTCCCGCCGCCGCGCCGAGAATGAGCAATCCCTCGGTGGCGCTGGCGAAGTACTCCGCCTTGCTATGCCCATACACGTGACTCTCGTCCGCAGGGATGGCGGCAATTGTCAACATGCCCAACGCCATCCCCGCGCCGACGAGGTTGACGAGCGACTCGATGGCGTCGGAAAGCAACCCCACTGAGCCTGTCAAAAAGTAGGCGAGGGTCTTCAAGGCAATGGTCGCCGCCGCGGCGCCAATGGACAGCCACGCGAAGCGCGTAAGCGAGGCGCGGTTTTTCATCGCATCGTCAAATTCGGCATGCTTGTGCGGCATGCGGGGAATGATACTTCATCAAGCCGAATTTAGAATGCACTAAATTTTCATGCGCGCGCGGGGACGCAAAACAAAAAGGGACGGCGATCCGCCGTCCCTGCGAAAGAAGCGGGTTTGCGTCAGTTCAACCCGATCCCGCGCGCCATCGCGGGCGCCGCAAAAAGAATCAGCGCCAAGCCGATTAATTCAAGCCATAAGAATAAACGAATGCGGTTGAATTCAGACTCGGGAATCTCAGGGGTTTTATTTTCATTCAAAGCAGAATTCCATCGAAGAAATCGAACGGTTGGATAAATTGAAATTAATCCAACCGCTACGAACAAACCCATCTTAATCCAAAAGATCGGATTCGCCGCATAAAACAAACTGCCTTTTTCAAAAAAATACACGCGCAATAACCCAGCCACAAGCACAACGCCCGCCGAGATGCCGTACCATAAATCCACCCGCTGGAGGCGCCGCATTTCAGGAATCGTCATATGTTTTTGGAAAGCAATAAACTCATATATCAAAGTTGCCGTTACTGTAAACGCCCCTAGGTGATGAAAAGTTGCCATAATGGAATTGATTAACATGTTATTTTCCTTTTATTTCTTTTCTGGATGGCTCTTATACCAAGCCACAGTCTCTTTGATAGCCTCGCGCATCGGCGTTGCTTTCATGTCAAATGTTTTTTCGAACTTGCTTGAATCCACAATAAATGGTTGTTCAAACTCGTACATCATTTCATAAGTTTCTTTCGCTTCTGGAATGAACAAACCACCCGTCCACATCATCATTCTGCCCATGCCGTTCATTTTTGGTTCCACGCCTGCTTCTTCAGCAAACATGCGAATCATCTCGGCTTGTGTGATGCGCGGCGAATCATTCGGCACATGCCATGCCTGCCCATCCGCTTCATCTCTTTCGCCTAAAACCACAAGTGTTTTTCCAAAATCTTTTATATATGTATGTGTGTGCGGAATATCATTTCTGCCAACCAATTGCGCAGATTTGCCTTGTAACAATGGATAAAATGCGCGTTCACCCATGGAAGAAGGCAAACCCCATGCGCCAAAAAAATCTGAGCCGCGCGCGGCAGTCACTTTAACTTTGCCAGCCTTGTGTGCTTCAAATGCAACACCGCTCATTGCACTGCGAACTTTTCCTTTTTTAGTATGAGCATTGTGTGGCATATCTTCTGTCATCGGCTTGCCATTTGTTGCGCCATACATATAAAGATTTTCAACCAAAACTAACTTGGCATTGCTGTCCGTCACGCCAGCAATAATCGATTGTTGAAGCGGCGGAAATTTTTCCTGCCATTGAGTATATTCTGGC